>CAZKNW010000072.1:0-11643 GCA_964554035.1 uncultured Verrucomicrobiota bacterium | reverse complement strand
AGAATGGTTTCCCGCCACCATGACTTCTCCCTGCCATCGAGGCCAGCGAGGCAATTGTCGAAGAAGATGAGGTCCGGGCAGAGCGCCAGGGAACGAGCAAGGGCGGCGCGTTGCTGCAGGTTCCTGGAGATCATCGAGGGCGTCGTGTTCCGCTTGGGGTGAAGTCCGACCATGTCGAGAAGGGCGAGGGTGCGTTCCTCGATTTCAGGTTCTCCCATAGCACCCTGATACCGGAGTGGCATGGCTACATTGTCGAAGATGGTTGCCTGTTGGAAGAGGCGCCCGCCCTGTTCAAAGACGACGGCGGTTTCCTCCCGGGCCCTTCGGTATTCCCGGTCGGAGCCTTCGATCACGTCGACGCCCTGGAGCAGGGCTCGGCCGAAGCTGGGGCGAAGCAGTCCCGAGGCAAGGAGGGTGAGGGTGGTCTTGCCGGAATGGTGGAGGCCGCCGATCATCCAGAAATCGTCCTCCATGATCGTCCAGTCGATGCCGTTCGCAAAGCAGGTGCCCTGCATGTCCTCGAAGTCGAGGCCCGCGTTTTGAAGTTCCATCACCGGCCTGCCGAGGCTGGTTGATCTTTCCTCACCGATGGATTCGACAGCGTTCACAGGACGTAGTAGACGGCAACAAAGAGGACATCCACCGCGAGGCAGAGAAGGAAGCTTTCCACGATGCAGCGGGTCGTGCACTGGGAGACTTCATCCAAACGAATGGGGCGCGCGAGACCGCGGTACGCGGCGGAGATCGTGATGAAGGCTCCAAAGAGCAGAGACTTGGCCAGCATCAAGGGCAGGTCCCAGAGGGTCAGTGCCCCTGAAAGCTGATCGAGATAGTCCATCGGAAAGGGTGCGATCCCGGTCAGGAAGGTGCAGGCATAACTGCTGAGGATCGAGATGAAGGAAATGAGGATGGTGAGACTGCTGACGCTGATCATCGTGCCGATCAGGCGGGGTGCCACGAGCGAGTGAACCGGATCGATGGCGAGGGACTCCAGTGCCTCGATCTCACCGCTGGCGCGGGCATTGCCCAATTCCACCACGGTAGGGGCACCGACGCGTGCAAGCACCAGCAGGGCAACGGCGAGCGGACCCAGTTCACGGACGACGGCGATGGCCTGCGCCACGCCCAGATAGGCGCTCGGGTCCACCCCGGAAAGCCCGGCCAACATGTGGAGCTGCCCGACGATGATGGCGCCAAGACAGAATCCGATGAAAAGAGTGGCGGGCAACAGCCGGATACCGGCCAGGTAGACCTGCCTGTAGACGAGAGGCAGGGTGATCGCGTAGGTCGCCTTCCGCCTCATGACGACGCTGGTGATCGCAATCGTGAACAGGGTCCACTGCCCCAGGATCGTCTTCGTCACCGACATCGCCAGGCGCCCCACCTGTTGAAACAGGCTGGAAGGTGCCTCGGGCGGTCTTCGAATGATAAAGGAGGTGTTCACGGAACGTGATCCACTCTACATCTGAATCCACTCGACGTGAATCCCGTTTGAATCCAATTCCAGCAGGGCGATGGATCGGCTCACTCCGTATCTTGGCCTGCCGGAATATCCGGGATTGATGAAACGGACTCCATTGATTGTCTCGTCGAATTTCTTGTGGGTATGACCGAAGATGACCACATCGGCTTCACGCTTTTGGATGCTTTTCGCAAGTGAGTGTTCAAGGGCGTGCGGGTTGACGATGTGGTGGACGAAGAAATGGATGTCACCGATCTCCACCGATTCCGTCTCGCGACAATCGAGTCCGAAATCCGTGTTTCCAAGAACGGCGGTGACGGGGGCGATGTCGTAGAGGGAATTCAGGATTTCCCAGCCACCGATGTCTCCGGCATGCAGGATGCGTTCAACACCTTCGAAATGTTCGAGGATCTGGGGATCAAGCCACCCGTGGGTATCGGAGATGAGACCGATCTTCATGGCTCGGGGTCACGCCTTGCCTTCCTCGGGTTCGAGGTCCGGCGCTTCGTCTTCTTGTTCCTCCCGATCTTCCGCTTCCACTGGATCGGAGGCTTCCGCCCACTTCATGGCTCCCACAAAGAGGCCGGTGAAGAGGCCCGAGCTGAGCAGGGTGTTCTTGAAGAACATCCACGTAGGAGGAAAGCCTTCAATGCCTACGGTCAGTGCCTTGATCCAGCCCAGCAGGGTCTTGGCGTAGAGTGGGTTGGAAAGCCACGCGGCGGTATTGGTGATCAGGTAGAAGAGGATGGCACCCAGAAGGCCGCCCCCCAGGAGTTTCCATGCCGGAGACTCTTTCTTGAACCGTCGCCCCACTGCAATCATCAGGGCGACCGCAGCGTAGATGATCAGCATCCCTGCATTGAATGCGGGCTTGTCGTAATAGAGCGTGTTCAGGACGACATCAGTGACCAGCATGGCCGCCATGGGCAGGATCCATCCCATCCGGTTGCGGAAGTAAACGCCGCAGCAGAAGGCGATGGCATAGACGGGGGAGAGTCCAAAGGGAATCTGTCCCGGCAACAGGCGGGTCAGTGAAAATGCCAGGATCAACAGGACGGCAAAGATATACTTCTGCTTTGAACTCACGTGGCCGCCAGCATACCGACGCTTTCCCGCAAGACAAGAGTCCGTCCAATGGGGCCGCCTTTAAAGGCTGTGTGAAAACGGTAGGGCCCGTCGCTCCGCGCGGACCTGTACTACGGACGGTGTAACAATGCCGGTGGTGCGTTGGCAAACCAAGCTCAGGCGCTCACGGAGTGATCGCCCTTCCTGATATGGGTGATGTACTCATGGCTTTGGTTGTTGGGGGCGTCTCACCCCCTTTCGGCTGGTTTTCACACTGCATGTGAAGACGGAACTCCGAAAGGAGTGGGGCTTTTGTTGAAAAATCGTAAGGTCCGCGTTCGACGTTTCGCCTTCAGGCGGCCTTCCGGGGGATTGTCATTTCACCTTGAGACGCAGGAGCGGAGGCGTGTTGCTGGGGTGTTCCTTCGTGGCGAAGGAGTGGACCAGTCCACCGTTGTCCTGCTCATCCGTCTCGCGAACGAGGACCAGGGTGACCTCACCATTTGTGTCCTGATTGAGAAAATCAACCAGGGCGTGACCCTGGATCAGGCGGCTCCCATTCTGGACGCCCTGTTCCACTGTCATTGTCCCTAGCTTCACCAACCGGTCTGTCGCCAGGTGCTGGACGGGGTCATCGAGGTGGCCCGGGGCGTTCTTCCAATTCAGTTCATCCTCCTTCCAGGAATCATCTGGTCCATCCACCAGTCCGTAGATGGTGAAGGTGCTGTCGGGAACCAGGCTGGCAAAGCCGAGGTCGGTTGGTTCCAGGTGCAGGATGAACTGGGCGTCCTCGATCTCCTGCCTACGAAAGGCACTCAGGTCGAAAGCGACATAGCCCTTGCGGATCAGGCTCTGGTTGTGACTTGTGTATTTGACGCGGAAAAAGGACTCGCCGCCGAAGGGGCCGAACTTGGGATCGGACCGGACATAGGTGTCGCGCCCATTGCCGAAGGCGGTGGAAAGAAGGTGCCATCCCTCCCGAGCGTTCTCGACGATCAGGGGATTCCAACGGGGAGGTTCGCGAAGGTCGTTGTCACTTGTGGATCCGGGCTGGGGAATGCGTGCATCGGTCCAGCCACCAAAATCGATTCTGCCGCCAGTGGTCAGTCTCTTGGTTTCCTTCGTCTTGTGGTGCTCCACTTCAACCACTCCCTGCAGCACGTTGACCACCGATTTGCCATCCCGGCTGGCGCTGATTCCAAAGCGTGTGCCGAAGTCGACCACGGTGGTTTCATCCGTGACCACGGTGAAGCCCTTGGCCTGTTCCGGAACGTCCGCAACGACGGTGCCGTGCTGAAGGCGGCAGTTCATGGCATCAATGATGGTCACGGATGCGGGTGCCTCCATGATCAACTCGGCGCCGCTGTCGAAGGTGACGGTGGCCAGGCCCTCAAGCAGGTGAAGCTGGCCTGCCGTGATTCGGGAACCTTCGACGGTCGGGACCTCACTGCCTGCCCACTTGCACTGGACGGTGCGGGTCAGCGTGGCGACGTCGGGCTCCATGGGCGTGATCGGAGCTGTAGCAGGAGAGGCTTCCTTGTTTCGAATGGAGGAGGCCCAGATCAGCGAGACCAGGATGGCGGCGCAGGCGGCGGAGGCTGCGTAGCCAAGAAGGGTGCGTGTTTTTGGGAAAGGGGTGGTGGAGGATGTGTCCTCCCCGTTGGACTGCTCCAGTTTGCCAAGGGTGGATTTCTCGCGACGGAGCAGGGCGTTGCAGGCAAGCAGCCCAGCGAGTTGCCTGCGTGCCTCCTCGTCGTTCTTCAGAATGTCCTCAAGCTCTCGCGATTCGGCTTCGGATAGAAGCCCATCACAAGCCTTGTCGAAGAGGTCCTGCCGCTTCTGTTGTTTCGGATTGGGCTTCATGGATTGGATTGGGTCAGGCAGGACTGGAGGGTCTGGCGGATGCGGCTGAGCGCCCGGTAGACGGCGGTCTCGGTCCGGTT
This sequence comes from uncultured Verrucomicrobiota bacterium, assembly GCA_964554035.1. GTDB lineage: Bacteria > Verrucomicrobiota > Verrucomicrobiia > Limisphaerales > CAZKNW01 > CAZKNW01. The sequence goes on along the minus strand of CAZKNW010000072.1, from coordinate 7,173 downwards.
CAACTGGTCTGCCATCTCCTCGATGGTCTTTTCCTCGAAGTAGCGAAGCAAAATCAGTGTCCGGTGGGCGGAGGGTAGTTTTCTGAGGCAGTGTTCCAGGCGATCCCTTTGCGATCCCAGTGAAGGGGCCAGTTTCTCGATTTCCGTGCTCATCAGCTCCAGCATCTCGTCGCTCAGCTGCAGGTGCGCACGCTTCTGCTTACGCCTGTAGGTCAGGATCTGGTGGAAGGCCACCTTCCTGGCCCAGGCCAGAAAATTGGTTCCCATCTGGAACTGGGCAAAGCTTCTCCACATCACCATCCGGGTCTCCTGCAGGATGTCCTCGGCATCATTGTTGTCGACGACCAGCCCGTAGACATAAAGGGCCAGTTGCCTTTCATGCTTGCCAAGCAGCACGAGGAACTCCTCGGAACGGTCTGGGGCGGGTTGGTTTTCGGGGTTCATGGACACACAGCTTTCTGGACATCAGGCGGGTCCGATGCTGTGATTGGACACGAATTCCCGAAAATCATGCACGAGAAATCTTTTTTGAAATTCGATGTCCAATTTCCCGTCTTCGTCTGCCTGATGGCGGTATCCATGCTCAAGAAAGTTCGGACCAGCCCATCTGCCAAACCTCTTTTGGGTCTTTTTGGCCTGCTACTGGCGTTCTCCCTGCCTGTCCGCGGTGAGGATGCGGCAGCCCAGATGAAGTTCTTTGAGATGAAGGTCCGGCCCGTGCTGGCCGAGAACTGTTACCAGTGCCACGGGGAAAAGAAGCAGAAGGCCGACCTGAGGCTGGATTCCCTCTCCGCGATCCAGAAGGGAAGTCGCCATGGCGATATCGTTGTGCCGGGCAAGCCTGAGGAATCTCTATTGATCAAGGTGGTCCGGCGTGAGGACCCCGATCTTCAGATGCCCCCCAAGAAGGCCCTCAAGTCCCATGAGGTGGAAGCCCTGGAGAAATGGGTCGCCATGGGCATGCCATGGCCGGAGACCGCGAAGGGCACGCGATCCGGATCAAAAGGACATGTGTTCTCGGACGAGGACAGGAACTGGTGGGCCTTCCAGCCTGTGAAGGAAGTGAAACCGCCCAGGATTTCTGATCAGGCGGCCAAGGTCTTGAACCCGGTCGATCAGTTTGTGGTGGATAAGCTCAAGGAGGCCAAGCTTTCGCAGGCTCCCATGGCGGATCGAAGGACGTTGGTCCGTCGGCTCTATTTCAACATATTGGGAGTGCCTCCGACCCCGAAAGAGGTGGAGGCTTTCGTCAATGATACCAGCACGACGCCCTACGAGGACCTGGTGGATCGGCTTTTGGAGGATCCCCGCTACGGCCAGAACTGGGCCCGTTATTGGCTGGATGTCGTCCGCTACGCCGAGAGTGATGGCTATCGACAGGACGCCTACCGTGACGAGGCATGGCGCTACCGGGATTATGTGATCAAGGCCTTCAACGAGGACATGCCCTACAAGCAGTTTGTAAGGGAGCAGCTCGCGGGAGATGAAATTGCGCCGGATGATCCTGAGGTCATGGTGGCGACCAGTTTTCTCCGTTTAGGTGTCTACGAGTACAATCTCCGCGATGCCGAGGGCCAGTGGAAGCTGATCCAGGAAGAGCTCACTGATACCGTGGGTGATGTCTTCATCGGGATGGGCATGGGTTGCGCACGTTGCCACGACCACAAGTTCGATCCGATTCTTCAAAAGGACTACTACCGGCTCCAGGCCTTCTTCAAGCCGATGATCTGGCGTGACGACATCCCGCTCGCGACCGAGGAGGAGATTGCCGATCACCAGGCCGTCCTTGCCAAGTGGGAAGAGAAGAACGCCGACTTCCTTGCCAGGCTGGAGGCTTTGGAGGGGCCGGCCCGCAAGAAGATGGAGAATGCCGCAGTCACAAGGTTTCCCGATGCTGTTCAGGCGATGTACAACAAGCCTGCTGAGGAACGCACCGCCTACGAGAACCAGATTGCCGACCTGGTCTACCGGCAGGTTCTTTGGGAATACTCACGGCTCAAGAATGGCATTCCCAAGGACAAGCATGAGGAATGGGAGAAGCTGAAGAAGGATCTGCAGGACCTGCAGGCAACGAAACCCAAGGACCTTCCCGGAGGCATGCTTGCGACGGATGCGCCTGGCAGGATTCCGGTGGCCATGATTCCGGGGGATCGTCGCAAGGAGGCCATCGCTCCAGGTATCCTGTCGATCCTCGACAAGGATCCGATGAAGATCGATGCGACTTTGTCGGCACGTGAAGGGTCTTCTGGCCGAAGGCTGGCATTGGCCAACTGGCTGACCCGCGATGACAATCCCCTTTCCGGAAGGGTCATCGTCAACCGGATCTGGCAGCATTATTTCGGAACCGGACTGGCCGCCAATACCAGCGACTTTGGACGGCTGGGTGAGGCGCCGTCCCATCCTGAGCTTCTGGATTGGTTGACGAAGGACTTCGTTGAGAACGGCTGGAGCCTGAAGCACCTGCACAAGCAGATCCTGATGTCCGCCACCTTCAGGCAGGCATCGCAGAATGAGGTGGCCGGGCTCGCGATGAACACGGATCCCGGAAACCGGCTTCTCTGGAAATTTCCTGCACGGCGCCTCAGGGCCGAGGAAATCAGGGATGCCATGCTGACCGTCAGTGGTGAGCTGAAGGACAAGGAAAGCGGACGAAGCAACTCCGCCAATGATCCCTATCGGGCGGTCTTCACACGCCTGCTCCGGAATTCGCCTGATCCCCTGCTGGAAAGTTTTGATGCACCCACGGGTTTCTCTTCGCAGTCCAAGCGTAACCTGACGACCACCGCCATCCAGTCGCTCCTGATGATCAACGGTGCCTGGACCTCCAAGCGGGCTGCTTCCATGGCTTCGGAGATGATGGATGAGCACAAGGGCAACCGGCAGAAGATTGTGGATGACGTCTTCAGGCTTTGCATGGGCAGGTCCGCGTCCCGGGACGAGATGACGGCGTCTCTGGACTTCATCGAAACCCAGCTGGGAATGATCGAGCCTGAGAAGAAGGATGTGCTCAACGAGGCGGATTCCTTCCTCGACAACCCGGAGATGCAGCGCTGGGGCACGGCCTTCGACATCAAGGACAGCCGGAACCACGCCGTGCTTCGCATGCAGTCCGGGCATGAACCGATTGCCGGTGACAACTTCACCATTGAGGCCATCATCTACCACAGGACCATGTTTCCAAACGCTTCTGTCCGAACCATTGCCGCCGAGTGGGATGGTTCGACGAAATCGCGCGGCTGGAACTTCGGTGTGACCAGTGCCAAGTCGGCCTATCGCGCACGCAACCTGATTGTGCAGCTGATCGGCGATGATGCCTACGGCAAGTTGAAGTATGAGGTGGTTGCCTCCGACCTGAGGATTCCCTCGGACAAGCCCTACTACGTGTCGGCCGCCGTGGATTTCAAGAATGGCACCGTGACCTTTCATGCAAGGGACATGTCCTATGACGAGTCTGAGCTGCAGAAGGCGGTGGTGAAGCACAGCCTCCGTGGCGGCTGCGTTAATCCGGATCGTCGCTTCACCATTGGCGGCAGGGACAATGCCAGGGGCGTCAGCAACTGGGACGGGCTCATTGACGACGTCCGTCTGACCCGTGGATTGGTTGACGAGGAAGACGACCTGATGATCTATAATCTCAATGACATGATCAGGAAGGACACCATCGGCCTGTGGCGCTTCAGCCGTGCCGATGAACGTGGACTTCGCGCCGACAGCTCGCCGCTTTCAAGGACCCTGCACCTGGTGCAGAAGGGGGATTCCGGCAGCAGTCCGCTCAAGCTGGCGCTGACCGACTTCTGCCATGTCATGCTGAACTCCAACGAATTCATCTACCTCGACTGATTCCATGAAGCCGTTTTCACACTATCCGCTCGCCCGAAGCCGCCGCGACTTCCTTGCTCATTCCGGCATGGGATTTGGAGCCATGGCCCTGGCGGACCTGCTTGCCCATGATGTGGGCGCGGCCACCGATGCCTCGATCCCCAAGTCGCTTCATTTTCCGGCCCGTGCCAAGAGCGTGATCTTCCTTTTCATGGAGGGCGGGCCCAGTCACCTGGACCTGTTCGACCGCAAGCCGCTCCTGAACGAACTGGCCGGAAAGCCCATTCCACCCAGCTTTGGAAAGGTCATCACGGCCATGGGCGAGGAGGAGAGTCCGTTGCTGGCCTGCCCGCGCGAGTGGAAGCGCTATGGTCAGTGTGGTCATGAGATCTCCAACTGGATGCCCAACGTCGGTGAGATGGCGGATGAACTCTGCATCATCCGTTCCTGCATGCAGGATGGCATCAACCACTCGGCAGGGGTCTGCCAGATGAACACCGGGCATGTGATCGGTGGTCGTCCTTCCCTGGGTGCCTGGGTGAGTTATGGTCTGGGAACAGAGAACCAGGACATGCCGGGTTTCGTGGTGCTGACCGACAGCAACAAGCAGGTGGTCAATGGACCGAGGAACTGGGGAAGCGGCTTCATGCCGGCCAAGTATCAGGGTGTGGCCCTGAAGCCGGGCGAGGAACCCATCCAGAATCTCAACACTCCTCAGGAAGTGGGCGTGAGGCGCCAGCGTTCCAAACTGGATTTCCTGAACCGCCTCAACGAGCAGCATACGTCCCTGCGCCCTGGACAGACCGAGCTGGAGGCCCGCATCAAGTCCTACGAGCTGGCCTTCAGGATGCAGGCGGCCGCCCCGGACATTATCGACCTCGAGCACGAACCCGAGTTCATCAAGGACCTCTACGGACTCAGCGAGAAGGAGACGGCCGTCTTCGGGAAGAACTGCCTGATGGCACGGCGTCTGGTTGAGAATGGAGTCCGCTTCGTCCAGCTTTACAGCGGTGCCGGAAGTGGCTGGGACTCCCACTCCAAGATGGAGGCCAATCATGGACGCCTTTGCAAGGGTGTCGACAAGCCCATCGCAGGCCTGCTCAGGGACCTCAAGCAACGCGGACTGCTCGACGAGACCCTCGTCGTCTGGGGCGGTGAGTTTGGCCGCACCCCGATGTCAGAGAAGGGCGATGGCCGCGACCACAACCCGACCGGCTTCACCATGTGGATGGCCGGCGGTGGTGTGAAGGGAGGGCAAGTCATCGGCGCCACCGATGACCTCGGCCTCCATGCCGTTGAGGAACGACTCCATGTCCACGACCTGCACGCCACCATCATGCGCATCATGGGAGTCGATCACACCAAGCTCATCTTCCCCCACAAAGGCCGCCCCGAGCGCATCGACATGAACGAAGGCGAAGCCTACCAGAAGATCATGGCTTAGGATTGGTTGCGCTTTCGAAGGACTAAGAGAAAATCTTCAAACCAGTGGGTTTCTCGTTTTCAGTCGTGGAAAACGGCTGAAATCCCGATCAACGGTCCAGAGTTCGTTGACTCCGTTGGAAAGACAGCAGGATGCGATTCGTGCATCGTGAATCATGGCGCCATTTACCTTGCCGTTTACAGCCAAACCGAGGAGCTCGTTCAGTTGTTCTTTTTGATCCGTCAGGACTCTGAGATTCGGACACTCGCTCCATGCGTCGATTTGATCCTTTGCCTCTTCAGGTGTTGATGCTTGGGACCAGATTCTTGGATGAGTGACGATGCCGTAGAACTCGACAAGGCTGTGGTAGCAAATTGCCCAGGGAGTGTATGCGCGGCTTAACTTCTGTATGCAGTCGAAGGCCTCCGTGTGATGCACCGAATCTCTTCGATGGCTGTGAACAAGCAGGTTTGTATCGATGGCGACCATTATCTGTTGGGAAAAGGCTGCCTTTGTTGATCGATTGCCTGATTGATCTCCTCGCTGTTAAGATTCTTCGCTGAGGGATCTCCTACGGAAGCATCTCTGAGCTGGAAGTCCTTTCTAGAGGTGGAAAGCTCCTGCTCCAAGGCATGGATCACCAAAGCGCGAAAGGTGATGCCTTTCTCTGCCATCCTGTGCTTGGCCTGCTGCATGAGCGGGTCTGGAAGGTCTAGAGTCGTTCTCATGCATAAATGCATAATACCAAATACATATTTATGCAAAATAGGAATTTAACGACCTATGAAAAGCAACTCCGAAAAGCCTTCACCTGTTCTTTCACCCAGTCCCAATCCTTGGCCTTCACCCGGTCCTTGTGAAAGAGGGGTGATCCGACTCCGAAGGCGTTGGCGCCTGCCTTGAGGTAATCATCCAGGTTCTGGAGACTGACGCCGCCGGTGGGCATGAGTGGGATGTCGGCGAAGGGGCCTCTTAGACTGGCGATGAAATCCGGTCCGAGCACGTTGGCTGGAAACACCTTCACCATGGTGGCGCCCAGTTGCCACGCCTGATGGATCTCGGTTGGGGTGAAGGCTCCGGGAAAGACGGGGATTTCACGCTCGAGACAAAGCTCCATCACCTCCAGATTCACGTCGGGTGTGATGATGTAGGTGGCACCGGCTTCCAGTGCCTGATCCAGCAACTCAGGTGTGGTGACGGTACCTGCGCCGATGTTCATCCTTCCTCCTGCTGACTCAACCGCCGCCTTGATCTGTCCAGCGGCGTTTTCCGTGTTCATGGTGATCTCGAGATTGGCGAGCCCTGCCTCAGCGCAGGCCTCCACCAGTGGTGTGATCAGTTCGTCGTCAAAGCCCCGCAGGATGCCGACGATGGGAAAGGAATAGAAAAGGTCGTTGTCGAAACTCATGGCTACTCGATCAGGATCTGATGGCGCTCAAGGGTGGAGGCCTCACTACGAGAATACTCGGCCTGCGCCTTGTTGTAGTCGGCGATGGCCCGAAGCTCGATGAGACGGGCATTGGTAAGGTCCCTTTGAAGCTGCAGGACCATGTAACTGGTGGTGGCACCACTGCTGAGCTTCTTTTCTTCTGCTTCCAGCACGGCCTCGGCATAGCGGCGTGCCTCCCTTGCTGAACTCACCCGTTGATACTGGGTGTTGGTCTCATGCCAGGCGTTGTCGATTTCTGCCAGGATTGCCTGCTCGAGGTTCTTCAGGTTCAGCAACGCCTGCTTCTTCTGTTCGCGGCTGGCCTGAAGGTTGGACTTGGCCGCCTTGTTGCGCAGGGGAATGGTGAGGACGAATCCGGTGGTGTAGTTGGGGTTCTCCCTCCGGGTGATGTCGTCAAAACTCCGATCCAGCTGGCTGTCGAGGCCGTTGAGTCCGAAGGAGGCGATGAGGTCCAGTGATGGCAGGACCTGGTTCTTGTTGT
>CAZKNW010000071.1:0-11802 GCA_964554035.1 uncultured Verrucomicrobiota bacterium | reverse complement strand
GCGAAGGTAGGCGGCGTAGGCGAGAGCGGAGCAGATGGCGTCGGTGTCGGGGTTCTTGTGTCCGATGACGAGGACTTCACTCATGATTTGTAGACTTTCTTCCGGAACGGCCACTCGAACGAACGGCGTGGGATCCTAATACTCCCCAAAAGCCGGAGGCCGCAAATGGAATGTTCCACATTATCCTCCAAATCTGGCGAAGCTGTCCGGATTTCGATAAAAAAACCCGCAGGGTTTGCCTGCGGGCTGCTTGGATCCAATTGGAAAAGATCCCTGTCGTCTCAGCCTTTCTTGGCCTTCAGGGCCTTGATGGCTTCCTTTTTTCTCTTCAAGCGTTGGATGCGGCGACGGCGTTTCTGGATTTTGTTGATTTGTTGTCCCATAATCTTGTTTCAGTTTTACGTGCCCCCAAGATGGGGATTCTTATGTTCAGGATCAATTTCTATTTGGCGGTGGCGCTGGTGATGATTTTCTCCGGTTGCCAGTCTACGAGCAGGAAGCTGGCTAAAAAGCTGGAGGATTCGGTCTTTCGGCTGCATCTGGAGGCGCGCCCTGACGGGTCCCACCGGATCGGTGAGGTCGAGATCTACCGGCAGAATCCACAGGCGATCTCAGTGGAAAAGAACGCCTTTCTGGATGAGCGCTACATCACGGGCGCCGAGATCATCGAGGACGGTTTGGGCGGTTTTGTCATCCGGGTCGAGTTTGACAGGCATGGACGTTGGACGCTGGAGAACATCACCACGACCTTCAAGCGCCGGCGTATCGCGATCATGGCCGAGTGGGGAGAAGTCCGCTGGATTGCCGCCCCCTTCATTGCGAGGCCGATCCAGGATGGGGTGATCACCTTTACCCCTGATGCCAATCGGGAGGAAGCCGACCGGATTGTCGAGGGGCTCAACAAGGGTGCCAAGCGGCGAAAGAAGAACAGCCTTTTTCAATAATCGGAACCACCCATGGTGTTGGATTCATTGCAGCAAGTCTCTGGCCGTGGTCGTTCCTGCAGGTGCGTCCTCGTGTTCCTGCTTTTCCAGGCTTTGACGCTCACGGCTGAGGCAGGGACCTTCCAGCTTCCCACCACCAACGATGCCCTCCTGAAGGAAGGGGCTGAGGATGACTTCTTCACGCCCACGCCTGGAAAGACGTGGAGCAGTGGATCCTTCGGTTGTGTCCGGTCACAGGGATACCAGCTGCATGAGGGAATCGACATCAAGGCGCAGGAGAGGGACCGCCGTGGAGAGCCCATCGATCCCGTGTTCTCGGCGGCGGCCGGGCGGGTTGTTTATGTGAACAGCAAGTCGGGCAACTCTTCCTATGGCAACTACGTGGTCGTCGCCCATAAGATCGACCGGGTCGAGGTCTTTACGCTCTATGCCCACCTCAGGGCGGTTAAACAGGGCCTTCGGGCGGGAACCGAACTGAAGGGCGGTGATGCCATCGGTGTGATGGGCAGGACCGCCACCTACGCGATTCCCCGGGATCGGGCGCATCTTCATTTCGAGGTGGGACTCCTCGTGAATGACCGCTTCGACCTATGGTTTCAGGAGGCCTACAAGGGAAGCCGGAATACCCATGGCAAATGGAACGGCATGAACCTGCTTGGTCTGGATCCCGTCGAGCTGCTGCGCCAATCCCATCGCGATCCGTCCTTCAACCTGCTGGAGCACATTCGTGAGCAGGAGGTCTTCTGCAAGGTGCTTGTCCGGGCGCATGGTTTCTCGTGGCTTCAGCGTTACCCGATGCTGGTAAAGCGGAACGAAAGGGCCTCAAGGGAGGGGGCCGCCGCCTTCGAGATGTGGCTGACCTTCAACGGTATACCGATCACCCTGATTCCAAGGGCGCCGTCGGAGGTTCCCGTCAAGGGCGACAAGGTGGAGCTGCTGGAAGTGAACGAGGAGGCCTACAAGAAGGGGCAGTGCTGCAAGCTGGTCTCGAAGACAAGCAAGGGTTGGGTTCTCGGGTCGAAGGGAAAGCGTTTGATCGACCTGCTGGTCTATTGAGCTGCGGCCTGTTGTGGTGATCCCTCCCTGTATTTGAAATCCTCAAAAAGGTCTTTACACGGGAGGTCTTTGTTTTATCTTCCCGCTCCCTTTTGCGGGACCGGTTGGGGTCGTAGCTCAGTTGGTAGAGCACCACAATGGCATTGTGGGGGTCTGGGGTTCGACTCCCCACGGCTCCACCATTTTCCCGCATTTTCGCCTGTCAATCCGTCTTTCCCTTTCTGATCTCCCTGATAGGCTTGTTCCATGATCAGAATCTCCCTCGGTGTGTTTCTTCTGGGCGCCTTGTTTTCCGCCCATGCTTCTGAGGATCCTGCAGGCTGGGTGTCCACCTCCCCCCGACCCGAAATCATGCCCGAGGCATGGAGTAGGGGAGCAGTCGGTGAGGAACGGACCCTTCACATGAAATCAGACAACAGGGAGGGGCTCCATGGTGTCTGGGAGAAGACCTTTCCCGTGGAAGGAGGAAGGTACTATCAATGGTCATGTGAGCGCACCTTGAAGGGGGAGGCAATCCCCAGGCGCAGTGCGATGGTAAAGATTTCCTGGATGGGCGGGAACGGCGGTTCCGTTTCCTACGAGGGTCCCGTGACTGAAGGTTACTTCAGGAACAACCACACGATTGCCCGGCCGGACTATCCGGCCGACGTGGAGATCGATCGTGAAAAGGGGGTTGCGAGAATCGCGGGCGTTTACCGGGCTCCCTCGGGAGCGACAGGAGCCAAGGTGGAGCTCCACTTTCGGTGGACAAGGAATGCGACCATCGTCTGGAAGGACATGGAATGGAAACAGGTCGCTGCCCCTCCCAGCAGGAAAGTGAAGCTGGCCACGGTTCATCTTCAGCCGCGGGGAGGCTCGCCCGGGAAGAACAACCAGCTTTATGAGCCGTTGGTTGTCGAGGCCGCAAGAAAGGGCGCGGACCTGGTTGTCCTGGGAGAAACCATCTCGGTGTATGGCACCAGGCTGACCTATGCCGAGGCGGCGGAATCGGTGCCCGGTCCCACCACGGATTATTTTGGCAAGCTTGCGGACAGGCACGACCTTTACATCGTGGCCGGTCTCGTGGAAAGGGACGGGAATGTCCTTTACAATGTCGGTGTCCTCCTGGGGCCGGAAGGTGAGATCGTGGGCAAATACCGGAAGACCTGTCTTCCCCGTTCGGAGGCGGATGGGGGCATCATGCCGGGTCATGAGTATCCGGTTTTCGAGACCCGGTTTGGCAGGGTGGGCATCATGATCTGTTATGACGCCTTCTTTCCCGAGGTGGCGCGGCAGCTCTCCGCCAATGGTGCGGAGGTCATCGCCTTGCCGGTCTGGGGATGCAATCCTTCACTGGCGGCCGCCCGGGCCTGTGAGAACCATGTCTACGTTGTCAGCAGCACCTACACAGACCACAGGGACAACTGGATCAAGACGGGCGTCTTTGACCATCAGGGCAAGCTGATTGCGCAGGCCGACGACTGGGGACAGGTGGTCATGGCGGAGGTGGACCTGAACCAGCCAACGGTCTGGCGTGGACTGGGGGATTTCAAGGCACGGATAGAGAGGGGGAGACCTGTGTGGACCATCGAGTAGTTGCCCAATCTTCAGTCTCCTTTTCACGCAATTCATCGGATCTGATACGAAAAAAGGCCGTTCCCGATAATGGGAACGGCCTTTTTCGTGAAAATGGGAACCAGTTTTAGTGGGCCTTGGCGACTCCCAGCTTTTCGAGTTGAGTGGCAATGTCACTGGCGTGACTGGTGGGTTTCACCTGCTTGTCGATGTGTAGAATCTTGCCATTTTTCCCGATATAGAAGGTCCATCGGTTGGCAAAGGGGCGCTTGGGATTGAGCACACCGTAAGCCTTGGCAGCCTCCTTGTTGGGGTCGCTCAGGATCGGATAGTCCAGATTCAGCGACTTGGCAAAGTCGGTGTTCAGCTGGACAGGATCGACACTTGCGGTGAAGTAGGCGACCTCATATTTTCGGAGCTTGGCTCCCTCCTCGCGCATGTTCGTGCACTCCTTGGTGCAGCCGCCTGTAAAGGCTTTTGGGAACCATGCGACGACGACCGCCTTCTTTCCCTTGAAGTCGGAAAGCTTGTAGGTCTTGCCGTCGCTTGCCTGGAGAGCGAAGTCCGGTGCAGTGTCGCCAACCTTCACTTCGGCCTGAGCCGAGGAAAGGTGAGCAGTGGCCACGAGGGCGATCAGGGAGGAGAGAATTCTGGATTTCATGGTGTGGGTGTTTGGTTTGGATTTGAGACAATTGTCTGGAAGATGGAATTCAATTATTCTCGATTTCAGTCACGATGTCGTGACAAGAATCCGATTCGAAAAGTTACATGTAGTCGATGGCAGAGAAGGTCTTTGAAGTTCAGAATTGACTTCACGTGGCACACATGATGCTTTTCGCCCTCACAACTTACATATGGTTAACAGCTTGAAACTTACAGGGTACTGCTTCAAAGGAGTCACCAGAACCAGCATCGTTTTTGCCACGTCCCTTTTGGTGGCCTTTGGACAGCAGGTCTTTGCCCAGGAGGTGGAAGTTCTCAGGCTTTCCCAGGAGGAGTTTGTCAGAAAGGTCATCCAGAGAAATGAGGCCCTCGAGGTTCAGCTCCTCGAGACCGAGATTGGCAGCCGCACCCTGAGAGCCCAGAAGAGCAACTTCTCGCCCGTGCTGGTGACGGACTACGAGAACCAGGACCTGCAACGCCCGAACACGGCCCAGCAGGCTTCCTCACTAGGACTCTTCGGTGGTGGCCGAGCCGACTTCAACGAGCGCAACCGGGTCTTCAAGCAGGGACTGGAATGGACCATGAAGGAGGGAGGAACCCAGTTCCGCCTTGGCCTGACCATGAGCCGCCTCCAGAACGACATCAATAATGGTGCGGCAACACACAACGGTGAATTCCAATCGAATGTCGGTCTGAGCGTCATTCAGCCTGTGCTGAGGAATTTCGGCAAGAATGCCACCATGGTGAACATCCGTCTGGCTGCCGCTGCGGACGACATCGCCTACCAGGAATACCGCAAGGGCCTCATTGAGCTCCTGGCGACCTCTGAAGCCACCTACTGGGACCTTTACCTTGCGCAGGAGCAACAGCGCATCGCCCAGGATTCCCTTAGGCTGGCAGAGACCGTGTTGAAGGACAACAAGGAGAGGGTGAAGGTCGGCAAAGCCAGCGATCTGGACGTGCTTGAGGCCGAAGCCGGTGTTGCGAGACGTCAGGCGCTCCTCAATGAGGCGAGGCAGGTCCTGCAGGATTCCATCAGTAGGGCGGTGACGCTGTTCTCGGAGTCCGTGGTCAATCACCGGTTCAAGATCGTCATCACCGAAGCACCCAAGGTGATCCATGTTCCGGGTGACATGATTCAGCACTGGGAAAGTGCCTTCGAGTTGAACCCGGACCTGAAGATCAGGGAAAAGCAGGCGGAGCAGGAGAAGGTCCGTCTGGCCTATCACAGGAACCAGGCACTTCCCCAGCTGGACCTGCGTGGCAGCTATGGCCTGAATGGTCTTCATGGCACACCGGCCGGTTCCCTTGAGGATCTCTACGAGGGCAACTTTGCTTCCTGGACCTTTGGCTTTGAGTTTCGGGTTCCCCTGGACGGAAACAAGAAGGGGCGCCTCGAGCGTGATGCGGCCAAGCTTCGGCAGCGCCAGGCCCTGCTCAACCTGAAAACCACCGAAACGCAGCTGGTCAACGCCCTTGATGCGGCGATGGAGCGTGTGAAGATCTTCGCGGACAATGCGGTCCGCTACCGGGATATCGTGAACTTCAACCAGAAGGTGCTGGATACGGAGGTGGCCCGCATGGAGGCCGGCAAGTCGGACAGCCGCACGGTGCTCGAGAAGGAGGAGGACCTCTTCGAGGCGCGAATCGCCTACATCGAGGGGCTCGTCCGCTATGAGCGTTCCGTGCTGGAAATGGAAAGCCTCAAGGGCACCTACCTCAAGGACCGCAACATTGAGTTCACCCGCCTTGAGCTCTCCAGGAGTACCGAGGTGATCATCCACGGCAAGTCCGAGATTTCCGAAGAACAGTTGCACGGTGCACGGTCTTCGATCCTTTCCCGCTACCACGCGCGGGGCAGTCAGCCGGAGGCCGCTTCAGAAGAAGCCCCCAAGGCCGGGCCCACCGGGGAAAAGGTCGGAGAATGACATCCAGACAAGACCGGGTTTCTCCGGCAAGAGTTTCCATGAAGAAGCAAATCCTATTGTCCGCGCTGGTATTGGGCGGTTGTGCCGGGGCCGGGGCCGCAGTCCTGCCCTTCGAGGGCATTACTGAGGCCATCCATGATGTGACCATCAGTGCCAAGGTGGCGGGCACCATCGAGTCGAGGCCGGTCAACGAGGGTGATCCTGTCAAGGCGGGGCAGGTCCTCTTCGAGTTTGAGCGCGATGCCGAGAAGCTCGAGATGACCCGCCGGAAACTGCTCTGGGAAAGCAAGGCCGAGCTGAACGCCGCCGCCACCGACGAGGAAATCAAGCAGAAGGATTACGAGTCCACCAAGTCCCTCGCGGCAACCACAGGGTCCGTGAGTCAGGACGATGTAGCGGCCAAACAGCTCGAGTATGTGAAGGCGAAGGCTGAGCACCAGAGGCTCCGGACGGTCGAGGAACGTGAAGAGATTGAATACAACATCGCCAAGGAGGACCACGACCGTCGGGTGGTGCTTTCCCCCATTTCCGGTGTTGTTGCCCAGGCTGTTTATGAAGCCGGTGAGGATGCGAAGGCCCAGGAACCCCTGGCGCGCGTCGTCGATAATTCGAAGATCCTGCTCGTGGTGAACATCGATGCCAGCGCGGGGCGTTGGATCAAGAAGGGGCAGGCCGTCAGGCTGCAGCTTGATTCTGGGGGTGAGATGGTGGACCGGCAGGGTTCCATCAGCTTCATCTCGCCGGTTGTGGATCCCTTCAGTGGTCTGCTCCGGGTAAAGGCGGTCTTTGATAATCGTGATGGCAGCGTGAGACCGGGCGTGTCGGGCAGGCTTCTCATCGAAACTCCTTAAATCATGTCAGAGGAAAAAACAGGAAGTCCGAATTCCCCGGTCAACCAGGCTCAGGAGGACCTGAGCAATCTGCGGTCCTTCACGGGAGCAGCCTCTGAATTCTGGCGGAGGTTTCTTGATGCGTCCTCCCGACTTGTTGAGTCAAGGCGGGGCGTCCTCATCCTCAAGAAATCGGACGCACCGGAGCAGCTCCGCAAGATCGGCGAATGGCCGCAGAAGGCGGATGGCACACCTCTCGTTGTCGAGTTTACCCGCCTCTGGCCCTCCATTGCAGGGGCCTGCGAGAGCTCCGGGAAGCACATCCAGTCACTGGGGGCTTCCGATCCAGAGGGGCTGAGGCATTTTGCCATCGCCATCAAGCTGAAGCTGGACCAGGAACAGGATACCTGTGTCGCGGCCTTCCTGCTTTCCCGGATGACGCTGGACCGGGCCCAGGAGATGCTCTCCCGGTTGGAGCTGGTCTCCGACATGCCGGTTTCCTTCCAGGCGGCGGGCAAGGTGGAGAAGGCGAGGCAGGAATCGGAGCGGCTGGCGCTTGCCATGGACATCGTGGCGGAGGTCAATGAGGAGAGCCGCTTCCTGGCCTCAAGTCTGGCGCTCTGCAATGCCGTGGCCACCCGCTTCAAGTGTGACCGCGTCAGCCTCGGCTGGCTGAAGGGCGGCTACATCAAGATGCAGACCATCAGCCGGACCGAGAAGTTCGAGAAGAACATGAGCTCGGTGACGGACCTGGAGGCAGCGATGGAGGAGGCCTTCGACCAGGATGAGGAGATTGTCTATCCCCTTCCTTCCGAGGCCACGTTCGTCAACAGGGACCACGAGAAATTCGCCAGGGAACAGTCTGTCGACTTCCTTTGTTCCATCCCGCTCAGGCACGAGGATGGTCCGGAGGCGATCCTGACCTGTGAGCGGCAGTCCGGGGAGTTCACAGAACTGGAGTTGCAGCAGTTGAGGCTCATTGCCGACCAGGTGATGCCGAGGTTGCACGACCTCAGCCGGACGGATCGCTGGATTGGCGCCCGTTTGGCGGCTTCCTGCCGGGAGCAGACAGCCAAGGTGCTCGGACCGGAGCATACCTGGGCCAAGATCCTCACCGTGGTGATCGCGGTAGCCTTGGCGGTGCTCATCTTTGTGCGTGTGCCTTATCGGGTGGAGGCGGACTTCATCATGCGCAGTGACGAGGTTTCCTTCCTGACGGCGCCTTTCAATGGCTACATTGATGAGGTGCTTGTGAGGACGGGCGACCTGGTGCGAGAGGGACAACCGCTTCTCAAGTTGAACACCGAGGAGCTTCTTCTGGAAGAGGCGGCTGCTCTCGCCGACCTGAACCGGTATCGAAGGGAGGCAGAGAAGTCACGCGCCTCCAACAAGCTTGCGGAGATGCAGATCGCCCTCGCCCTGGCCGATCAGTCGCAGGCCAAGCTCAAGCTGATCCATCATCGTCTGGATCTCGCGCAGGTCAGTGTCGGCTTTGAAGGCTTCGTCATCGAGGGAGACCTTGAGGAGCGGATCGGTGCTCCTGTCAGCCAGGGGGATGCCCTCTACCGTGTGGCCCGACTGGATCGACTTTACATCGAGGCCGAGGTGGACGAGCGGGACATCCAGGAGATCCTGGATTCCACCCATGGCGAGGTGGCCTTCTACAGCCGTCCAAACCTCAAGTTCGCTGTGAAGGTGACCCGCATCGAACCAGCGGCGGTTCCGAGGGACGATGGAAACCGTTTTCTGGTCCGGCTCGACTTCGAGGAGGACCTCCAGACGTGGTGGCGTCCTGGAATGGCTGGACTTGCCAAGATCAACGTGGACGACCGGACCCTGCTCTGGATCTTCACCCACAGGACTGTGGACTTCCTTCGCATGTGGCTCTGGTGGTAGCAGACCCCTTGACCCGATTATCTGCACATGGCTTCAGGTCAGACATTCAGTGAGAGCTGGTATCGCATCGCGAACCAGAGCATCAGCCTGCGCCTTGGTGTGAAGGCAAGGAGGCAGAATTTTCGTGGTGAACGTTGGATCGTCCTCGAGAATCCGTTCAGCAACCAGTTCTACCGTCTGCGCCCAGCGGCCTATGAATTTGTCTCGAGGCTCCGTCCTGACCGCACGGTCCAGGAGGTCTGGGATGAGGTGGTCGACAAGTTTCCTGAAGAGGCCCCTGGCCAGGAGGCGGTGATTCAGCTGCTGTCGCAGCTCTACTTCGCCAACCTGCTTCAATACGACCTCGCGACCGACAGTGCCAAGCTCTTCGAGCGCTACAAGCAGAGGAAGCAGAGGGAGACGAGGGCGAAGCTCCTCCAGATCATGTTCATGAGGATTCCCCTTTTTGATCCGGATCTTTTCCTCAAGAGGACGCTCCCGGTGGTGGGCAAGCTGATCAATTCCTTTGGAGCCTTGATCTGGTTCATCGTGGTCGGCTTCGGGCTCAAGATGGTTGCTGACAACTGGGGGGCGGCGTCCAACCAGTCGAACTCAGTCCTGTCTCCGAGCAATCTTCCTTTCCTCTACGTTGCGCTGGTTTTCATCAAGACCTTTCACGAATTCGGGCATGCCTACTTTTGCCGGAAGTTCGGGGGTGAGGTCCATGTCATGGGTGTGATGCTGCTTGTGTTCACCCCCATTCCCTACATGGATGCCACATCGAGCTGGTCCTTCAGAAGCCGGTGGAAGAGGGCGCTTGTCGGTGCGGCGGGCATGATTGTGGAAATCTTTGTGGCTGCGATTGCAGCGGTGGTCTGGGCCTATACCTCCCAGGGGGTGATCAATGCCATCGCCTACAATGTGATGTTCATCGCCTCGGTCTCAACCGTGCTCTTCAATGCAAACCCCCTCCTGCGGTTTGACGGTTACTACATCCTGTCGGACCTGCTGGACATTCCCAACCTGCATCAGCGCGCCAGCAAGCATCTGCGGCATATCGTGGAACGCTACGGATTTGGGGTGAAGAATTCCGAGAGTCCCACCCGCAGTAGGAAGGAGGCTTTCTGGTTGACGGTGTTTGGCATCCTGTCCGGCATCTACCGGATCTTCGTTTTCGCCACGATCCTGCTCTTTGTCGCGGATCAGTTCCTGTTGCTCGGAATCATCATGGCCTTCATCTGTCTCATCTCCTGGGTGCTTGTGCCGATCTGGAAGTTCATAAGTTATCTTGGAAGCAGCCCGAAATTGGATCGTGTCCGCCTGCGGGCCATTTCGGTTTCCGTCCTCTTCTTTGCCTCGATCATCCTCGTGCTGAGCGTGGTTCGTTTTCCCTATCACTTCCGGGCTCCCGGAATTGTCGAGGCCAGCAAGTGGTCCCAGCTGACCATCGAATCGGATGGGGTGGTCGAGGAACTGCTTGCCGAGCCAGGCGCTCCGATCCGCAAGGGGCAGCCGCTTGTGAGGCTTTCCAACCGCCAGCTTGAGCTTCAGAGGGAGGCGGCTCTGGCGAATCTCAAGGAGATCGACACGCGGATTCGTATGGCGGTCCAGGCCGGAGGGGCGGACCTGAAGCCGCTCAAGAGCAGCCAGGTGGCCGCCAACAAGCGACTGGCACAGATTGATACGTATCTCGACAGCCTTGTGGTCAAGGCGGGACAGGACGGGTTGTGGGTCGCCCCGGGTGTGCAGAACTACAAGGGCCGCTGGCTTTCCCGTGGTACCCCGCTGGGGCTTGTGGTGGATCCCGAGTCCTTCGAGTTTGTCGCCGTGGTCCAGCAGAAGGATGTCGATTTCCTTTTCGACCAGACGCTTTCCTCTACCGCGGAGGCACGTTTCCGTGGTGAATCCGAGGTTGAATTCGGTGTCAACGAACTGAGCATCATTCCAGGCGAACAATACAATCTGCCTTCCGCAGCCCTCGGTTGGGCAGGGGGTGGACCTGTTCCGGTGAAGCAGGGCGATGGACAGGGCACCAGCACAACCGAACCCTTCTTCCGTGTCATTGGAAAGGTGGCAGAGAGTGACAGCGCGCTTCTCTATCATGGGAGGACAGGGACCATCCGTTTCGACATCGGTTCCCAACCCTTGATCCCAAGGTGGATCCGGCGCTTCAGACAGCTGCTCCAACGTCGTTATCAGCTATGATCACCCCCACGCAGGACTACCGTCGTGCAGGTTGCCGGGAGCCGCGCAAGCTCTACAAGGGACTGGATGCGCTGGTGAACAGCGCCATCGGTGTGGCCAAGCGGGGTGGTGGTGTGATGGCTGAGATCCGGAAGCAGGCGGATGCGGTGGAGGAGCAGGCCGACAAGTGGAAAGGCATGAACAACCACGAGCTTCGGTCCGAGTTGTTTGCCTTTCGACAGGTTTTTCGCAGGGGTGGGAGGGATGTTGAGGAGAACCTGGTTCCGGCCCTCGCCGCCATCCGGGAAGCCTCTGAACGCACGCTGGGACTGCGCCCTTTCCACGTTCAGATCATGGGAGCCCTGGCACTCTACAAGGGTTACCTGGCTGAGATGGCCACCGGTGAAGGCAAGACCCTGACGGCCGGTCTGGCTGCCGTGCTCGCTGGTTGGACCCGCAGACCGGTGCACGTCATCACGGTCAATGATTACCTGGTCAAACGGGATCCTTCCTGGCTCAAGATGCTTTATGAGTTCTGTGGCGTCCGGGTGGGCTGGGTGACCGGCTCCATGGAGACCGCGGAACGTCAGGCCGGATACAATTGTGATGTGACCTATGCCACCAGTAAGGAGATCCTGGCCGATTTCCTTCGGGATCGGCTCCGTATCGGCCATGTGACCAGTCCCTCAAGGCGACTCCTGCGCCAACTGGGCAAACCGGAGATGCGGGTTCGTGAGGGGCTTGTAATGAGGGGCGTGGATATTGCGA
>CAZKNW010000070.1:0-11807 GCA_964554035.1 uncultured Verrucomicrobiota bacterium | reverse complement strand
AACCGTCTCGCAGCCGGTTCCCATCACGGTGAACAGGGCCTCGGAGGGATGGACGCCGTACCAGAACAGGTCGGGATGGGTGGGCTCCAGGCTGGCCGGGCCGTAGGAATAGACGGCCTTCACCTCACCGGCATCCGCTTCGGCCACCTCAACCACACCGGGATACCAGCGCAGCGAGGACGAACTGAAACAGGGAACACGATACCGTTCCGCCATCTTCGCAATGGTGATGGCGTCCTTGAGGCTTCCGGCGATCGGCTTGTCGATGAACACCGGCTTGCGCGCCTCAAACACGGGTTTCACCTGCCTGAGATGGGGACGACCGTCGACACTGGTCACCATGACGGCATCCACGTTCCGGCAAAGCTCCTCAATTGTGGGATAAAGCTTCACGCCATACTTCTCCACCAGGGTCTCCGTGAAGCCATCAATCCTCTCGCGGCTCGATTCAATGTCCGGGCTGCCTCCCTTGAACGCAGCGACCACCCTGGCACCCGGCACGTGGTTCTTGCCCTTGGGATCGTTGAAGCGCGAGGTGAACGCCACCACGTGCGAGGTATCCAGGCCGACCAGGCCGACACGGATCTCGGCAGGAGCCTCCTTGCCACCACCCTTCTTCGGGTCGGCGGCAGTGGCGGTCAGGGCGAAACTGAGGACAAAAATCAGGGATAGGATGAGGGATCGTCGGGGCACGGACGCATTTCCTTCCAAACCCTCCCTTTGGGCAAGTGGAAAAATGCCTGTTCCCAGCCGCAAGATCAGGTAGAACCCATGTCACTCAACCCCCAAAGAAAACGAAATGAACAGACGTCGATTCTTCCAATCCACGGCCTTGGCAGGCGCTGCCTTGGCAACCACCCGGGTTTCAAGCCTTCACGGACAGGACGCACCCAGCCGCAAGCTGCGCGTGGGCATCATGGGCCTCGGGCGCGGCAAGGGCCACATCCGTGGCTACCAGGGCGTGCCCAATGTCGAGATCGCCTATGTCTGCGACATCGATGACGCCCGGCTCGCCGAAGGTGTCCGGCTGGTGAAATCCAAGCAGTCCAAGGATCCCGTGGCGGTGAAGGATTTCCGTCGCATCCTTGACGATCCGAACATCGACGCCCTTTCCATCGCCGCACCCAACTACTGGCATGCGCCCGCCACGATCCTGGCCTGCCGTGCCGGCAAGCACGTCTATGTGGAGAAGCCGGGATCGCACAACGCCTATG
This sequence comes from uncultured Verrucomicrobiota bacterium, assembly GCA_964554035.1. Classification (GTDB taxonomy): domain Bacteria; phylum Verrucomicrobiota; class Verrucomicrobiia; order Limisphaerales; family CAZKNW01; genus CAZKNW01. The sequence continues at coordinate 10,593 of CAZKNW010000070.1, read as the reverse complement.
AATCCAAGCTCATGGTCAAGGTCGCCCGGGAGACGGATCGAAAGGTCCAGATGGGCACCCAGCGCCGCAGCTACCCTTCCATGATCGAGGGGATCCGGAGGCTGCATGAAGGCGTGATCGGCAAGGTTCTCTACTCACGCTGCTACTACAACAACCTCCGACCCAACATCGGCAGGATCGAGCCCAGCACACCGCCCGACAGCCTGGACTACGATCTTTGGCAGGGCCCCACGCCGGAACGCCCCTACTCCAAGAACCTTGTCCACTACAACTGGCACTGGCGCTGGCATTACGGCGGCGGCGAACTGGCAAACAACGGCGTGCACGCCCTCGACGTCGCCCGTTGGGGTCTGGCCGTCGACTACCCGAGCCGCGTCAGTTACATGGGCAACCGCTATCACCACGACGACGACCAGCAGACGCCCGACACCGGAGTGGCACAGTTCGACTTCGGTGACAAGGGAGCCATGTGGGAAGGCAGCAGCTGTCATCCAAGAAAACCCGAGGCCCTGCCCTTTGTCTCCTTCTACGGCGAGGGTGGCACCGCCCACTTCAGCAGTGCCGGATTCACCTTCTACGATGAGAAGGGGAAGGAGCTTGAGAAGAACCCCGGACAGGCAGGCGACGTCCCACACTTCCAGAATTTTTGCGATGCCATCCGTCAGGGCGTGCCCCTGAACCAGTCCATCGAGTCAGGCCAGATCTCCGCCATGTGGTGTCACCTGGGCAACATCAGCCTCAGGTCCGGTACCGTGCTGGAAGTCGATCCCGACAACGGCACCATCAAGGACAACCCCAAGGCCATGGAATTCTGGAAAAGGGAATACCGCGAAGGCTGGGACAAGGTAATGAGCTGAGCGGAAAAGCCCAAACAGATCCGATAGCAATATTTCCCGCAGATTCAGAAAAGCCGCAGATTTGGGAGGTTCCCATTAAAGGTCGTTTAGCAATCCAACCAAACGAGAAATGCCCCGAAACGGGGCCTTTCTTGTTTTTTGATCTGCGGCTTTTCTGAATCTGCGGGAAACCAATCCTTATTTCTCCGCCTTCTTCCCGAACAGCCCTGACGTGTAGTCCACGACCTTCTGCGTGCACTTCTCGAGGTTCTTTTTCGAGATGAACTCGAGGGACTTGCTGGGAGGATGGAACTTGAGCATGGAAACCGTGCGCGGCTTGGATTCGTCCGACCACGGATCCTTGGACTTGCCCTTCCCCTGCTGGACCGGCCAGTCCGCCTTGTGGCCCGGCTTCAGAACCTGCGTACCGCTTTGCAGATACCAGATCAGGTAGTTGTGACCCACCACCGGAACGCCGAAGTAGTCGGACGCCGTAGCCGCAAAGCCATAACCCTCCTTGCCTCGAAAGGTATGACTTCCGCGGAACCAGACCGATCCCTGCTTCGGATCCATGTAGTCCTTTACCTGATCCAGAAGCTTCCTCATTTCGCCACGCTTGGAAAAGGCAGCGGCATCCAGCGATTCGCCGTTGATCAGCATCGCTCCATCCGTCCCATGCCCCCAGAACTGAAGACTGCCAATGGTCACGGGCGAGTCGGATGAGTAGTTCTTCAACTCCTTCAGAAGGGCCTTGAATGCACCCTTCCACGAATTCGCTCCAATCGTGATGTCGGCCGTCGCCTTCATCTGCTCAAAGTTGCTTCCCGTCTTCCACCAGAAGGTCAGTGCGAAGGGACTCAGGTCCTTGAAACCAGCTATGCTGCGGGGGAGCTTCTTGGGAAACGTCGTGGGAGGGGCCGCCTCGGTCTTGTCGTAGATGATCACATTGACCACGCCCGTGGCCTTGCGGACCACCGGGGCCCGATTGGCCACGTGAAAGGCATCATCCAGCAGCTCGTTCGCCGCCTCCGATGCCGTATCGGCCGCCTTCTTCAGGTGCTTTGCCACCTTGGCCCAGCGCTTCTTCATCTCATCCGCCACATTCTGGGCCTTGCCGGAAGCATCATTCCAAAGGTCATCCAGGAAATCGCGATCCGTATCCTTGTCTGCCGTATCCTTGGGAGCCGCCTTCTTCTTGGAGGTCGCCTTTTTTTCCTTTGCTTTGGGAGTTGCCTTGCGTGGGGCTGCCTTGGTGGCTTTCGCCTTGGCCTTTACAGCCTTCTTTTTCGGCGCAGCCTTTTTCCTGGCTGGGGCCTTCCTGGCGACGGTCTTTTTTGATTTGGCAGGCTGCTTCCGTTTGGGAGCGGCCTTCTTCGTGGTGGTCTTCTTTTTGGCAGGCATGATGGGTTGCTTTCTCCGATGCACATCAACGAATACGCCAACGGCAAAACAACGCCATTATAATTCGATTCCCTTTTTGCGGCAAATGAAGGGTCCACAGACTGAAAGCAGGAACCGAAGATCACTCCGTGCAGAGCCCGGGATTGAAAAGAAAAAAGGAAGTGGCGGAGAGGGAGGGATTCGAACCCTCGATACCCTTTCAGGTACGCACGCTTTCCAGGCGTGTGCCTTAAACCACTCAGCCACCTCTCCGTGGTGTGGGGCGGGGACTATTGGCGATTCGGAATCGTGAATCAACGTTTTTCCCACTTGCCAAAGTGCCGGGTTGTTTGCCATCTTCCGCGGCCCGTTACCGGATGCGCGGTTAGCTCAGGGGTAGAGCATCACCTTGACACGGTGGGGGTCGCTGGTTCAAATCCAGCATCGCGCACCACCTTTTCTTCTCTCACGGGAAAATCCTTGAGGAAACAGGAACCTTCCCCCCCTCACATCACCCTTTTCCCTCCCACCGCATCCACCTTCAGCGCACAGCGTCCCTGGGTGCATTTCAGGCGGGTGGTGGCGTTGAAGAGCTGGTCGATCACCGTGGTCTTCAGGATGTCCTTCTTTTCTCCCATGGCCAGGACCTTGCCCCCCTTCAGTGCCAGCGTATGGGTGAAGCCGGGCATGATCTCCTCGACATGATGGGTCACCAGGATGATGGCCGGGGAATCCGGTGCCTCCAGGAGCTTCTGGACGAACTGGAGAAAGTGCTCCCTCGCCGCCGGATCGAGGCCCGCACAGGGCTCATCCAGGATCAGCAGCTCCGGCTTTGCCATCAGGGCCCTGCCAATCAGGACACGCTGTCGCTCGCCTTGTGAAAGCACGGCCCAGGGACGGTTCTCCAGTTCACCACAGCCAAGGCGCTTGAGGATCCTGCGGCTCTCCCTTACTTCCTGTTCCGTCGCCTTGCCCCAGAAATCGATCATGCCATAGGGCCCCGAGGTCACGGTCTCGATGGCCGTCTCGTGGGGCGACATGAGTTCCCGGACGGCCGAGCTGACCACGCCGATCCGCTTCTTCAGCTCCTGCCAGTTGGATTCGCCAAAGACATTGCCCAGAAGGGCGATGTCCCCCTTGGAAGGAGTCAGGTAGCCGGTCAGTGTGGAAAGCAATGAGGTCTTGCCGGAACCGTTCGCCCCAAGGATCACCCAATGCTCGCCGGGACGGATGGTCCAGGAAACGTTGGTCAGGAGTCGCTTCGGACCACGGCGGATGGTCATGCCGGTGATCTGAAGGATGGGTGTGGGCTCGTCAGACATCGCGGAATGGGGTGCCTGAGTTGGGGCGCCAAGGCAAGATTGAAGAGGGATTAGGCCGAACGCGTCCTTGAGATGAACCCACAATGGCCCTTAATCTCCATTTCATGCACTTTGCCCCCCTCAAGAGACAACTCTCCCTGTTGCTGCTCCTTTTGTTCGCCCTTTGCCTCTCCGCCGCCCAGCGCACCCCCAACTTCGTCGTCATCTTCTGCGACGACCTCGGTTACGGCGACCTGGGATGCTACGGCAACCCGACCATCGCCACGCCCCATCTCGACCTGATGGCGGACGAGGGCATGAAGTTCACGCAGTTCTACTCGGCGGCCAGCGTCTGCACCCCAAGTCGTGCAGGCATCCTGACCGGGCGCCTTCCGGTCCGCTCGGGAATGGCCAGCGATGAGCGCCGGGTGCTCTTCCCGGATTCGCCCGGCGGCCTCCCTGCTTCCGAGATCACCCTTGCCGAGGCCCTGAAGGAAAAGGGCTATGCCACGGCGGCCGTTGGGAAATGGCACCTCGGCCACCTGCCCAAGTATCTTCCCACGAACAACGGCTTCGATGAATACTTCGGAATCCCGTACAGCAACGACATGGACCGGGTCGCCGACGGCAAGAAGGGCCGCGCCATCTTCTGGGATCCCAAGGTGGAATACTGGAATGTCCCGCTGCTTCGCGGTGAGGAGGTCGTGGAACGCCCGACCAACCAGACCACCATCACCAAGCGCTATACCGAGGAGGCCGTGGCCTTCATCGAGCGCAACAAGAAGAAGCCCTTCTTCCTCTATCTCGCCCACAGCATGCCGCACGTCCCCCTCTTCGCCTCCAAGGACTTCCTCGGCAAAAGCCGCCGCGGACTCTATGGAGACGTGATTGAGGAAATCGACTGGTCGGTCGGACAGGTCATGACATCCCTCAAGGAACAGGGGCTGGACAAGGACACGGTCGTCTTCTTCACAAGCGACAACGGTCCCTGGCTGATTTTCAACGACCACGGAGGATCCGCCGGACTTCTGAAGGACGGTAAAGGCTGCACCTGGGAAGGCGGCATGCGTGAGCCAGGCCTCGTCTGGTGGCCGGGCACGGTCAAGGGCGGCAGCGTTAACCATCAGCTCGCCTCCACACTCGACATCTTCACCACCTGCGTCTCCCTGGCAGGTGGCGAGATCCCCAAGGATCGTGTCATCGATGGCGTCGACATGACCCCCATGTTGAAGGGTACCGGCCCCGGTCTCCGGGACAGCATGTTCTACTATCGCGGCGAACGCCTCTATGCCGTCCGCAAGGGTGCCTACAAGGCGCACTTCATCACCCAGGGCGCCTACGATGGCACCAAGCCCGTCGAGCACAGCACGCCGGAGCTCTACAACCTGGACATCGACCCCTCCGAAAAATGGAACATCGCCAAGGACAATGCGGAGGTCCTGGAGCAGATCAATGAGGAGGTCCGGAAGCACAACGCCAATCTCAAGCGGGGCCGCGACCAGCTGGCAGGCCGGATGAACCGTTGGGTGTCCCTCTTCAACGGCAAGGACCTGAGCGGCTGGGTGATGCCCAACTTCGCTGGAGGCGGTGAGGTCACCGTGAAGAACAAGGAAATCGTCATCGAGATGGGCGAGTCCCTCAGCGGGCTCACCTTCACCAACGATGTTCCCCGTTCCAATTACGAGCTCGAACTCGATGCCATGAAGATCCAGGGACAGGACTTTTTCTGCGCCCTGACCTTCCCCGTGAAGACCAATTCCTGCTCTCTCGTGATGGGAGGCTGGGGAGGGGCCGTGGTCGGTATCTCCAGCGTGGATCACCAGGATGCCTCGGACAACGAGACCACCGAGTTCATCCGCTTCGACGAAAACAAGTGGTTCAAGATCAAGGTGCAGGTCACCGACGACCGCATCCGCTGCTGGTTGGATGGCGAGTCCATCGTCGATCTTGAGCTGGAGCACCGCTACATCAGCATGCGTCCGGGCGACATCGAGCTGAACATGCCGCTTGGCCTCGCCAACTACCAGACGGCATCCAAGTTCCGTAATCTCCGCTATCGCTACATCGATCCCCAGGCGCAGGTCGCCAAGGCCGGGAAGAAATAGCCACCCCAGCCGGATACCAAGATCATGAAAGGATTCCTCCCCTCCCTGGCCCTGTCCGCCCTGTTGGCGGTGCAGTCCTTCGCAGGCCCCTCCGAGTTCATCCGGCTTTGGCCGGGCGTTCCTCCTGGCGATGAGAACGTCCATCTCGACCCCGAGGTCGACAAGACGAAACCGACCGACAAGCTCATCGCCGGCCGCAGGATCATCAAGCTGGGCAATGTCTCGACACCCGACATCGCCGTCTACCCCGTCACCTCCGCACATTCCACGGGAACCTCCGTGATCATCTGCCCGGGAGGAGGACATCACATTCTCGCCTATGATCTGGAAGGCACCGAGGTCGCGGAATGGTTGAACTCCATCGGTGTCACCGCCTTCGTCCTCAAATACCGCGTCCCCTTTCGCGACAAGGACCAGCGCTGGATCAGCGCCGTTCAGGATGCGCAACGTGCTGTCAGCCTGATCCGGGGACGCGCCGATGAGTTCGGCATCGATCCCAACCGAATCGGTCTCCTCGGTTTCTCAGCTGGCGGGGAAACGGCCGCCCTCGCCTCGATCTTCGCTGACAAGCAGCGCCAATATGAACCGGTCGATGACGTGGATCGCGTGACCTGTCGCCCTGACTTCACCGTCATGATCTACACTGGTGGGATCATCGATCGGGAGACGCGCGAGATTCAGGATTACGTGGCCAAGGCCATCGACAAGGATGCACCGCCCGCCTTTCTCGTCCATGCCTTCGATGACCGCGTGCCCTGCGAGGCGAGCACCCAGTATTTCATCGCACTGAGAAAGGCCGGTGTTCCAGCTGAACTGCACATTTACCCCGAGGGAGGTCATGGCTATGGCCTGCGCCGCACCGAGATGGCCGTCACCACCTGGCCGGATCGTTGTGAGGCATGGCTGAAGCAATCCGGCTGGCTGGAGCCCTGGTTCATTGCTGACTTCGGCGACAAGCTCGGCAACGCCTACGCCAAAGGCAAACCCCTTCCCCAGTTTTCCGCACGCTTTCCGGAGGCCGGCATGGGGGAGGCCTACGCCGTCCAGGGACGTTACCTCGAGCATGTACTGAAGACTGAAAAGCTCGCAGGATTCAAGGGTGCTGCGGTCAGCGAAGGCGCCCACAGGAAGCTCGGGATCGACGAGGCCTTGTCGGCGGTGCTTTTCGAAAGCGGCTGGCTTTCCTACAGGGAACAACCCGTCCTGGATCTGAAGGCGGCCCACTCACCGGTCGTGGAGACCGAACTGGGTGTCATCATCGGAAAGGGGATCCGACAGCCCATCGGTTCGGTCGAGGAACTCCTTCCCTACATCCAGTCGGTGGTGCCGGTGATTGAACTGCCCGGAGGGGCACGGGAGATCGAGTCACCATCCACCGCAGCCGACATGGTCACCTGCAACGTGACCTCGGCAAACTTCATCGTCGGGCCGGAATCCAATGCGCTCGGAGTCGACCTCGATTCGGTGAAGATCACCCTGAAGCGCGACGGCAAGGTCCTTCATGAGACCACGGGAGGCGAAGCTGCAGGCGGCCAGTGGGCGAACATCCTGCACCAGGTCAATCACGCGCTCCGCCAGGGCTACAAGGTGGAGCAGGGACAACTCATCATCACCGGCGCGCTCGGCAGGATTGCCAAGGGCGAACCGGGGAAACACACCGCCACCTTCGGTCCACTCGGAAAGATCGAGTTCACCCTCAAATGATCACGACCATGAAGCATTTCCTTTTCACCACCCTGGTCACCCTCGCCACCACCTCAGCCCTGCTGGCGGATCCCTTTCCGATCCAGAAGGACTGGGGAACCCTCGCCACCGAAGGAGAGTCGTTGAGGATCACCCTCAAGAATGGAAGCGATCTCAAGTCCATCGACATCCCGAGACTCTTCAATCCCATCGGACCGGTCACTCTGGAGCCCGGCGGGAAGGAACTGAAGTTCAAGCCCGGAACCACCACCTGGAACATCGCCCTTCCTCCGGACACTTCGTCCGGCACGGTGAAGGTGGTCACCCATGGAAAGCCCAACCTGCCCTCCAATCCGCCCGCAGTTGGAATCGACAAGGATGGCTCCTACCAGTTTCCAGCCCACCTCGCGACCACCCATGGCGAGATGCTCCGGTATGAGCCCCAGCCCCACAAGAACACCATCGGCTACTGGGTCAACGAGAACGACCATGCCGACTGGCAGTTGAACGTGAAGACGCCCGGACGATTTCACGTGGAGATCCTGCAGGGATGCGGCACCAACCAGGGAGGAAGCCTCGCTGCAGTCAGCCTGCTCAAGAATGGCGAAATAACCGACAACGTTGAATTCACCGTCCAGGACACGGGGCATTTCCAGAACTTCATCTGGCGCCGCATCGGAACGGTTGCGCTCACCGGTGCCAAGGGCCAATCCCTCAGGGTCCACGCTCTGAAGAAGGCCAACAAGGCTGTCATGGATGTCCGGAAGATCCGGCTGGTTCCGGCTCCGGCAAGGCTCGCGGTCTGGCCCGGCAAGGCACCCGGTGAACCCTTCGCATCCATGGACGCGGATGAGCTCAAGGCCAAGGTCGCGATGAACGTTTCACATCGCGTCTTCGGCGTGGAGAATCCCACGATCACCCTTTACAAGGCCGACAAGGCCAAAGCGAACGGTACGGCCGTCGTCGTCTGCCCCGGTGGAGCCTACAACGTCCTCGCTCTCGCAAAGGAAGGGACGGAAATTGCACACTGGTTCAACTCGATCGGGGTCACCGCCGCCGTGCTGGAATACCGGGTTCCGCGTCGCAGCAGGGACGGGTTTCACCTGCCGCCTCTCCAGGATGCCCAGCGCGCCATCCGCCTCATGCGACAAAACGCAGCCCAATGGGACATCGACCCTGACCGCATCGGGGTGCTCGGCTTCTCCGCGGGCGGCCACCTCACCGTGATGACAGCGACCCACTGGAACGAGCAGACCTACAAGCCGGTCGACAAGGCCGACCAACTGAGTGCGCGTCCCGACTTCATCCTGCCCATCTATCCCGCCTATCTGGGACTGGATGCAGGACACAAGGGACTCTCTCCATTGGTCACCCTTTCGGAAAAGACACCCCCCACCTTTGTGGCGGTGACCTGGGACGACAAGATGCGCGGCGCCGATGCCGCCCTGCTCCTGAACGCACTCAAGAAGAACAAGGTCCCGATGGAACTGCACGTCTTCGCCGAGGGCGGTCATGGCTACGGACTGCGTCCCGGCCCGGATCAGGCCACCACCTGGCCTGCGCTGGCCGAGGTTTGGCTTCGCAACCAAGGGCTTTTGAAGAAGGACTGACACCGTCAATCCAGTGCTCATGAACCGCTCACTCTGCATCCTGCTTCTCCTCCTGCTTTGCCTGAACGGCCTGGCAGCGGACGTCCAAAGGGACATCGAGTATGCAAGGGCTGGCGACATCCGGTTGCTGCTGGACCTGCACATGCCGCAGAAGGCGGAAGGGGCTCCCCTGATGGTCTGGATTCACGGAGGCGCCTGGCGAAGGGGTTCCAAAGACAGCATGCCTTTGGGTGAACTCGTGAAGGATGGCTGGGTGATCGCCAGCGTTGAGTATCGGCTCTCACCGGTCGCCAGGTTCCCCGCGCAGATCCATGACATCAAGGCGGCCATCCGCTGGCTGAGGGGCAACCAGAACAAGTTTGGATACAATGCCAAGAGAATCGCCATCGCCGGTTCCTCCGCAGGCGGCCATCTGGTGGCATTGACCGGCACCAGCAACGGACACGCGGAACTGGAGGGCAATCTTGGCAAGCATCTGGATCAGTCCTCGGACGTCCAGGCGATCGTTGATTACTACGGAGCCAGCAACCTGCACACGATCCTCCATCAATCCACACCTCACGGTCTGAATGTCAGGGTGCCCGCCCTCGAACTCCTGCTCGGGGATGTGCCCGAAAAGCAGCCTGCCATGGCCACGCTCGCCAGTCCGGTAACCCACGTGGATGCCGGATCTCCCCCGCTCCTCATGCTGCATGGGGATCAGGATCCCCAGATGCCGATCAACCAGTCTCATGAACTGCACCACGCCTACAAACAGGCCGGGGCGCCGGTCCGTTTCGAGGTGGTCCATGGTGCCGCTCACGGCGGAAAGAAGTTCTATGACCAGGATCGGCTGGCGATCGTGAGGGCCTTCCTGAAGAAGCACCTGCCCGGTGCCCCTTGATTCGCCAGAATAATCTCTTCCCCTCCCCCCGCAGTTTGTCGCCCCTTGTTAAGGAATTCCAATGGCGACACCCATTCCAAGGTGATAAAAACCAGACACTCCCTTTTGTGAATTGCGGGGAATGATGGCAAATCCGGGGGGATGACTGCCTGATGTTCCAATTCCCCTGCCTTGGAGGTGCACGCAGGAGGCGGTGATGATGGCTTTGCCAACCTTTTGAATTCGGTATTGATGGTCATCATCACCGCTTCGCCTTTTTCTTTCCGAATTGCGCAAATATTTTAGGCAACCAGTCTAAAATCTGGCCCAATTCCGGCGTCTTGGTAATCTCCGCCGCGCATGGCCTCCAAATCCAAGAAGCAAACCCCCATGATGGCGCAATACCACGCGATCCGGGGCAGCCTTCCCAAGGATACCCTGCTGCTCTTCCGCCTTGGCGATTTTTACGAAATGTTCTTCGACGACGCCAAGGAAGGCGCCCGGGTACTGAACGTCGCGCTAACCAAGAGGGGGACCACCCCCATGTGCGGCATCCCCTACCACGCCGCCAACAGCTACATCTCCAAGATCCTCAAGGCAGGCCTGAAGGTCGCCATCTGCGAACAGGTGGAGGAGGCCCAGCCCGGGAAACTCGTCAAGCGCGAGGTCACCCAGGTCCTCAGCCCGGGAACCCACTTCGATGACCGGATGCTAGTGGCGGAACGCAACAATTTCCTGGCCGCCATCCAGCCAATCAAGAACACCTACGGCATTGCCCTGGTCGATTTTTTTTTGAATGATTTGGCGACCACCGAG
>CAZKNW010000069.1:3891-11854 GCA_964554035.1 uncultured Verrucomicrobiota bacterium | reverse complement strand
ACGGAAGCGACGAGGATCTACAGAAGTCGCTCAAGGTGCTCCTTTCCCATGCAAACCTTCAGGAAAGCGGCATCTTCGTCGCCATGATGGCCAACAACTCGCTCGACTACCTCGACGGAAAGGCGGCCAGCATCAAGGACCAGATCGCCGCACTGCCCACCAAGCCGAAGCAGGAGATCAAGAGGATGGGCGCCTACGTCCCCAACCTGATCGAGAAGACCCTGAAGGATCTCGAGTAGGCCTGACGAGGATCAGACAAATCTGTCGTATCCGCCTGATCAGTCTGATCTCTGAACCTACATCTCCGGAAATGCCGCCTTCAGGTCCACCTCATCCTGGGTCTCCTTCTGGAGATCCAGCATCTTGACGAAGAGCTTGGAGGCCAGCTTCTTTCCTCTCTTGGTCCCGAACAGGTCCTTCATTTCCTGTGGATCCTTCTTGAGGTTGTAGAGCTTCGCCACCCCGATGGTCGGGTAAAGGATGAGCTTGTGATCATCCGCAATCACCGCCCGCTGCAGGCTGAGGAAACCTCCGTAGACGGAAGGATAATAGCTCTTCTTCTGATCCCCACTCACCAAGGGAAGCACACTGTGGAAATCCACGTGCTCCGGCTTCTTTACCCCGGCAAGCTCGAGCGTCGTTGGCATCACATCCTGCAGGTAGATGGAGGAATCGATCTTCTTGCCCTTGGCCACGCCCGGCCCCACGACCATGAAAGGCACGCGAAGACTGTGGTCATACATGTTCTGTTTGCCCATCAGGCCATGATGTCCAACACCCAACCCATGATCAGCCGTGAAGAAGATCCACGTGTTGTCGCGTTTTCCCGACTTGTCGAGAGCATCAAGGATGCGTCCGATCTGGTCATCCATGTGGGTGATGATGGCGTAGTATTCCTTTCGGTTCACCTTCACCGCATGCTCCGAGCGGGGATGAGGCGCTAGGCTTTCGTCGCGCTGGCCATCCTTCAATCCGATGTCCTTCCTCTCAGGATAGTCAGGGAGATAGTTCTCGGGCACCTTGATTCGGCTTAGGGGATAACGATCCAGATATTCCTGCGGCGACTGCCTTGGATCGTGGGCAGCGTTGAAGGCAATGTACATGAAGAAGGGATTCTGCTTTTCCGACGCCATGCCTAGAAAATCAACGGCATCATCCGCCACCACCTCGCTCCAGTGCTTGCCGCCTTTCCAGAAGCCCTCGAACTTCGGATCAGCCGGATCCCAGGGATCGGTCCCATCAGCCAGCGGACGGTTGTAGCCCTCCTTCGTCTGGTTGGGCATGCCACCACGCACATTGCGGACGTGTTTGAAGGTCTTGTTGGGGTCCACCCTCACGTGCCATTTGCCGGTGAAGTAGGTGTCGTACCCCGCATCATGCAGATAGCTGGTCCAAAGGCGACCCTCGGTCCGCTCCTTGTCCAGGTTCTTGTAGACCGAGTTGGCTTCCCAGACAAAGCGGCCCGTGTTGAGCATCGTCCGGCTCGCCACGCAAACCGCCCCGCTCCACGAACCCATGTTGTAGGCATGAGTGAAGGTCGTTCCCTCCTTTACCAGGCGATCCAGATGCGGCGTCTCGATGTCCGTGTGTCCAAAGGCACGGATCGTCTCGTAGCACTGGTCATCGGCGAAGATGAAGAGAATGTTGGGCTTTTCGGCCTGCACGTTTGCGGCCAGAAGGAGAACTGAAAGAAGGATCAAGCAACGTTTCATGAGTCAAATGGGGTCTCGGAGAGGCTGCTTGAGACCGGAATCATTTCAAGTCTATTCAAACAGCGACGATTCCACGACATTGGGGATAATCCGAGCATCCCCAGAAGGACTGCCCTGCGCTACGCCCTGTCTTGGCAGTACGAAGGGTCATCTGGACACCACACTGTGGGCAATCCGGGATGGGATCCATCTGCTTGCCGTGCTTCCTGTGCTCAAGACGCTGGGTAGCCAGACGCTCAGTATAGCCACCACCTTCCACAAACTGTTTCTCAAGGGCTGAAATCTGCTGATCCAATAGGTAGTTGGCCTGGTGGATAAGGCATATCAGAGCATTCGCCCTGACCGCGGCTTCTCCATGCTCCAGCCAAGGCGCGTAGAGCGCCCAGCGCTGATGATCAGACAGATCGGTCAGATCCGACCAATCCGACTGATCCTGCCTCTGGTAAGGCACCCTCCTGACCTCCATGGCTTCAGGGCTATCCGGTTCCCACATGGGCCACCTCCTGTGCCTCAGGAAATCCTCATAATCCAGCAGCAGCTCCTCCAGGCTCGCCCTGGCCACATTCACAAGGCGGAGTTCCGTCTGGGAAGAAGTGGCTGAGGCCCGACTTCCTTCTGCGATGTTCTGGCGCCCGGAACGCGCCGCCTGCACCATCTGGTCCACCAGCCGCGACCGCGAATCCACGAACTTCTCGCAGAACCACACCGTGGCATCATAGATCAGGGTGGCCGTCTGGAAACTGCACGTTTGCCTATAGCCGCCACTTGGGCGTAACTTGGAAGAACCTCCTTTCTTCACCAGCGGAAGAAAAAGGTCGGTTGCGCTCCGGCGCAACCAAAAAGGATCCGTCTGATCCGTCTGATCCGTCTGATCCGCCAGATCAGCCAGATCAGCCAGATCCCAAAAAAAATTTCCTAAGAAATCACAAAGGAGAGAGTCTTTCCCTTAGCAACCCGTCCAATAGTGGTCCCTGAAACAGGTCGCCCATGCCCGAGACAGACAACGCCCAGCCCGGTTCGCCGGACTCGATCGAGCAGATCTTCGAGGAATTCGAAGCCCCGCTCCTCCGATATGCGTTGAAGCTCACTGGCGACCAGGAAACCGCCCAGGACATCACCCAGGAAGCGTTTTTAAGGCTGCATCGGCACTTTGATACCATCCGCAGTCCACGCTCCTGGTTGTTCCGGATCGCACACAATCTCGCCATGACGCATCTACGGAAAGGCCAGCGGATCATTCCCCTCTCCCGGGAGGACGAAGAGGACGATGTGCCTTCCAGCGATCCCACTCCTGATTCGCTGATCGAACGCATGGAGGCCATTGGCCGCACCCGGCTCCTGATCCAGTCACTGGACGAGCGCAGTCGGGAACTCGTGCGGCTGAAGTTTGAGGAAGGGCTTTCCTACAAGGAAATGGCGGAAAAGATGGGACTCAGTGTTGGCAATGTCGGGTTCATTCTCCACCAGACTCTCAAGAAACTCGGAGCCGAGCTCCAATCCACAGGGGTGTCCTCATGAACGAGCCAGAACCCAAACCCAACCCACGCGAGCAGGACGAGATGCAGGTCATGTCCCTGCTCCTCGGCGAACTTGGCCCCCAGGAGGCCAAGGCCATCCGGAAGAAGCTGGAATCCGATCCCAGCCTCGCCGCTTACGCCGACGAACTTCAGATGACCCTCGGTCTCGTCCGCGAAGCCGCACTGAACCTGACCACCGATGAGCCGAAGGAAGAAACCAGCTTCCAACTGGATACCAAGCGGAGGGATGCCGTACTCAAGGCATTCAAGACTCCTATCCGGGAAGTTCAGACTTCCAGGAAAACACATTCAAAGCTCTGGCAGATCCTGACCCGTAGTTCTGTCGCATTCGGAACGGTCCTGATTATCATCCTGATTCTCTCACCCATCCTGAGCAACCTCACCCATCGGTCTCAAAGGATCAACGCATACCTTGATTTTTCATCATCTGAATCCGCCGAAGGTCTTGAGCCCGCAACAGTTGCGACCGACGCATTCGCCATGGAAGGACTTGAGCCCAACGACGTCCCCGCCCCTGCCGAAGCAGCCAACAAGAACCGTTCCTTGGGAGTGGTGTCCCAGGACGGCGTCGCAAGGGATGATTCAGGAGCCGATGAGATGAAGCGTCTGGACTTCGATTCCTTGCAGCTTGCCCAGAAGAAGGAGGCTTCCCGCATGGATGACTGGACCTTCGGCATTGCGTCGTCACAAGCAACACAAACCGAGGGAGCCAATCAGAGCGACGCCATGCGAGGTCTGCAAGGACCAGGCCAGCCCGGCAGGATCGGAGTGCCTGCCCCCTCAGGGGAACCACAAGAAAATCGCTTTGCGGGCAGCTACGATTACTACATGGGCGGTTCGGGTGAACAATATGGCAACCAGTGGGGATTCCAGAACGGTGCAGGATTCGGAGGAGGAGCCGGTGGCGGTGGTCAAATGAGTTCCGGCTCAGCCGGGAATCCCGGTTCAGTCACCTTCAGTCGCCAACGCAGCGATTTCGAAGTCGTCCCACCCGCATTCTTTGGTGAGACCATTCAGATGCCGGATCAAACCGTCGCCAACTACACCACCGACGCTTTCGTTGCCGTTCCGTCCAATGCGGATCCCTTCGGCAATTCGTCGAGGGCGAAGGACCTGGCAAAGAACGATTTCGGTGCCGTGAGTGTGAATCGATTCAGCAGCATGGATCGGGGAAACATGACGGATGGGAATGGAATCGCGGTGGGAGGAAGTTTTCAGCTCTATGGGGGAATCAGCAACGGCTTGATAACCGAAGTAGAAACCCGGGATTCCGGTCTGAAGGAATCCATCATCGCCGAAGTCGACAAAGGACACGCTGTCGCATCACCAACACCCCTTGCCGCGTTGGTTCCCACGGAGTCCGAGGAAGAAGTGTCCACAAGGGGAGGACGACTTGCCGGACGCCCTCAGGTCATGGCGGAAGCCTTTGGAGATCGGCGCAAATTGAGCGAGGTGAACCAAAGCCTGGCGATCATCCCGGAACCAAAGCCCGAGCCCGATGTTGCGCTCGGACTCATCGAGGCTCCTGTAGCGTCCACTTCACCCAGGTCTCGAAGGCTCGAAAGCCAGCTCGGTCTCGCCGACAAGGAAGTGTCTCCTCCAGCTCCTGCCGCACCCAAGCCTGCAAAATCGGCACCCAAATCAGTCACCGTCGTCTCTGGAAAGCTGATGAACTCCTCCTTGGTGGGTAGCGACTCCGATGGAGCGACATCCTTCGAAGCCGCAACCCCAGCCCCCGCCTCCAAGCTGGCTGAGCTCGGGGATCTGATGCCCGCGGACGGTTACGCCGCACCCGAGGCAGACCGGAAACGAGTTCCGATGCAGGAGGCCAAGCGCATGATTCCCGAACTGCAACGACAGCTCTCAAGAGAAAGCGCCCGACTGGAGGCAAAGGAAGGTGAGATCGCCCTCAATTACAAGGCACCCCAAGGGGCCGCGGTCGTGGATGAACTCGCCGCCACCACGGCCGAGCTCAAGGACGACAAGAACGGACGCTTCTATTTCAATCCATCGGAAGCTTCCAAGCAGGACGCCAGCAAGAGGGAAAAGTATGCAAAGGCGGAAACGGAGATGCTTGCGAAAAAACAGGCCCCAGCCGAACTGGCACGAGACCAGGCAAAAGCTTCAACGTTGGATCAATGGGAACGACAAATGGAGGAACTGAGAGCTGTCGAAGGACCTGTCGCGCAACAATCCAGGAATGAGCTTGAGCAACTGACGGAGTCCCGGGTAATCGCCGAAAGGGAAGCCGACTATTCCAAAGCCAAGCTGGCAACAGCTCGAGCTGAGCTGGAGAGGGCCCAACAGAACCGGTCTCAAGCCACGATCGAGAAACTCAAGCGCGAAGCCGTCGAGTTTGAAGAACGTGCAAAGACGGCTCAGAAAAAACTCAAGCTCATCGAGCAGAAACAACAGGATCTGGCCTTGGGCTCCATCGCCAAGATGCCCAACCCGACACCCAAGCCGGAACTCGTCCCCGCTCCTTCACGCCCCAAGGCCAGCCCCCGCCCCGAGGTCGAGACGAGCGTCAATGCCTTCTCCACCTTTTCGCTCAACGTCAGCGATGTCTCCTTCAAGCTGGCAAAGGCATCCCTGGACAATCGCAGCCTTCCTGAAAAGGCATCGGTCCGCAGTGAGGAGTTCATCAATGCGATGGAATACCACGACCCGGCTCCTGCACAGGGTGAGCGGGTTGCCTTTGCCTGGGACCACGCGAACAATCCCTTCTCCCACAACCGCGACCTGATCCGCTTTTCCGTGCAGACGGCTGCGGCAGGGCGCGAGGCCGGCCAGCCCCTGAACCTCGTCCTCCTGCTCGACAACTCAGGGTCCATGGAACGCCCGGACCGCGTGTCGATCGTTCGCAACGCCCTGGCCGTCCTCGCCCAGAAGCTGACGCCCCAGGACCGCATCAGCGTGGTCACCTTTGCCCGCACGGCCCGCCTTTGGGTCGATGGCATGCAGGGAGGCCAGCCACAGCAACTGCTTCAGCGCTTGGGCCACCTGACACCGGAGGGCGGCACCAATCTCGAAGCGGCGCTGAAGCTGGCCTATGAAACCGCACAAAAGCACTTCGATCCCAGGGCCAACAACCGCGTCATCCTTCTCACCGACGGCGCCGCCAACCTCGGGGATGTGAAACCCGAATCCCTGAAGCTGCTCGTCGATGAACAGCGAAAGAACGAGATCGCCACCGACGGCTTTGGCGTAGGTTGGGACGGCTACAACGACGAACTCCTGGAAACCATCACACGCAACGGGGATGGTCGTTATGGATTCCTCAATGATCCCCAGCAGGCGCCTTCTGAGTTCGCCCGGATGCTGGCAGGCGCCCTGACCGTTGCCGCCTCCAACGTGAAGGCGCAGGTGGAGTTCAATCCCGACCGCGTCCAGAGCTGGCGGCAGATCGGCTACGAAACCCATCAGCTTACCAAGGAGCAGTTCCGCGACAACACCGTGGATGCCGCCGAGATCGCCGCCAAGGAAGCGGGGACGGCCCTTTACTCGATACAGGTCAAGCGCGGCGGACGCGGGCCCATCGGGACTGTGCGACTTCGTTACAAGATCCCTGCCACCGGACAATACGTGGAAGAGTCCTGGTCCCTGCCCTACACCACCGACGTGCCTGAACTGGAGGATGCCTCTCCTGCCATCCGCGTGGCCGCCGTCTCCTCCGCCTTTGCCGAATGGCTGGCGGGCAGTCCCCATGCGGTCGAAATGAAACTTTCCGACCTCCAAGGGTTTCTTGGAGGGATCTCCAGCACCTGGCCCAACGACCTCCGCATCAAGGAACTGGCCTCCATGGTCCAGCAGGCCCGCGTTCTGGCAGGCCAATAACTTTCTTCAGTCACCAAGGAAATCATCATGAAATCCATCGTCTCCAAAACCCTGCTCTTCACCCTCCTACTCCTGCCCCTGGTCCTGTCCACCCATGCACAGGATGCGGCCGACCCCTTCACTCCCCAGGACCCCGCCAAGGATGAGGTCGAACTGGTGATCTCCACCAATCCTCCACCATCGGTCGTCGACATGGACCTGATCCTCAAGAACACGGAGGAGATGACCCGGAGGGCCATCGAGGACGCCAAGAAGCTCCCCATCCTGATCATGCCCCAGCCGGTGCCCAGTTCGCCCTCGTTGACACCCGGATCCGCCACGATCGAGTTCAAGGGCAGCTTCAACTCCGACAAGACCAACGACGTCAAAAAGGTTGAGAAGCTGATCTACAAGTCGGAGTCCACGACCACGGTCAAGATCACCAACCAGGGTGTCACCACCTCCACCGAGTACAAGGCGGAGCGGGCACAGGGAGAACTCAAGCAACTGGAACTGGTGCTGCATGACTTTGGAAGAATTGAATCCGTGAAGGGAGACAACCTTCGCTTCTGGGGCATTCGTTCGGACAAGTACGGCATTCAGTCCCTCATCCTTCAACTCAAGGAAGGCAGCTACACCAACGACGTCCAGAAGATCCAGATCGACTCGGTAAGGCACGAGGGTGAAGTCCCCTACTGGTTCGAGATGCCCAGCCTCCTCGATCCCGAATCCCTGGCCTTCGATGGAGAGGTCAAGATCAGCAAGCCCACCACCCTGGTCATGAAGGTCGACTACAAGCAGAAGGGGCGGAACCCGATGACCTACAACGCCACCACCACAGGCCTCACCTACCGCATCAAGGATGCTCCCCTGGACTACCGCATCCATGTGGAGACG
>CAZKNW010000069.1:0-3881 GCA_964554035.1 uncultured Verrucomicrobiota bacterium | reverse complement strand
CAACCTGCGCCGTGTCCTCCTGAGCGACCTGAATCTCGACGGCAAGATCGATGGCAACAACGCCTCGTTCACACTGAAGGCAAAGGCCTCCATCAAGCATTCCAACGGTGGCAGCATCGAGCTCTTCAAGGGATCGGTCTCGGTCACCGATTTCAAGGGACCTGAAGGCTCCATGCTCGGTTTTCACAAGGGCAGCTATTGGCTCTACCTCTCCAAGGCCGGCACTTTCCCGATCACTGTCCTTTTCGATTCCCCCATCACCACGGAAGGCACACTGAACCGGATCCAGTTTGAGGTTCCGCCAGCCCCCTTGCGGCCGGTCAAGGTCACAGGCCTTCCCGCCGGGATCGGCATCACCCTGGTCAACGCAGCAGGCACCTCCTTCAGGAACC
Organism: uncultured Verrucomicrobiota bacterium; assembly: GCA_964554035.1. Classification (GTDB taxonomy): domain Bacteria; phylum Verrucomicrobiota; class Verrucomicrobiia; order Limisphaerales; family CAZKNW01; genus CAZKNW01. Next base: position 3,489 of record CAZKNW010000069.1, on the reverse strand, counting down.
AGGTCTACGAGGGCAACCTGCCACCGACCGGCGGCTTCAACCTTTCCTGGCGCGAACTCAAGAAGGCCGAGGCGGGTTCGTTGTTCTTCTCCGTGAACAGTGTCGAGGAGATGGTGATCAGCCCGGGGCTCCTGAGGCAGGAAAGCCTCCTGACCTACCAGATCATGCAGGGCTCCCTCCGGGAATTCAGCATCCTCATCGACAACCAGGGCGAGGTCACACAGCTCTTTGGAAGCCACCTGCTCTCATGGACCATTGAGAACATTCCTGATTCCAGCCAGTCGAGGTTGAAGGTGAAGCTGAATCAATCCGTGGGTGGCAGTTATCCCTTGAAGATCTTCACCCAGAAATCCCTGGGCGCCTTTCCCTCAAGGATCGATCCCGTGCGATTCACCCCGGAGAAGGCCATTCGTTTCGGAGGCCACACGCGCATCAAGAGTGCCGGCGCCGTCCGGATCGACGTCCTTGAGTCTCCCGGTCTCACCCAGGTTTCACATGACCGCTTTCCCACCGTGAAGGAACTGAACGCGGCACCCTCCGAATCCAGGGCCATGACCCAGCTGTATTCCTACCAGTTCTCAGGCCCCGCCAGGGACCTGGTATTGCAGGCGGACAACATCCTTCCCGAGGTGGGCGTGTCGGAAATCCTGATCTATCACATGGGCGAAACCGAACGGCGCATCCAGGCCGAATTCGAACTGGATATCCGTGAGGCTCCCCTCCGCGAACTCGAGGTGGCGATCCCTTCCGGCTATGGCGTCCTTTCCATCGAGGTTCCAAACCTAAGTGACCACACCGTCGCCACGGAGGATGGCAACACGACCCTCCATCTCCAGTTCGCCAGCCCGCTGAACGGTCGTCAACTGATGCGCATCCTCTTGTCCGCCAACCAGACCGAGCCCCCGGCCAACTGGTCCCTGCCCGTCATCGATATCCCGCAGGCCGCCACCGTCCAAGGGCACATCGGCATCAGCGCCGACCTAGGTCTCCGACTGAAGGCCAACGAGGCCAATGGATTGAGCGAGGTGGCCGCCGCATTCTTTCCCCAGCAGAACGCCAACCTCCAGCTCACCTACCGCATCCGGGAGCGCAACTGGAGCATCGAGGCAACCGTCGAAAGGGAGGCCCAGTCGATCCAGGCAGACACCCTTCAGCTGTTTTCCGCGGGAGAAGGCATCGTCTACGGGAGCACCCTGGTCAACTATCTCATTGCAGGAGCACCCGTGAGCACGCTCTGGATCAAACCTCCTGACAACGCCATCAACGTGGAGTTCACCGGACGGGACATCCGTGGATGGAAGCAACATCCCGCAGGCTACGAGGTGACCCTTCACCGACCTGTCTCGGGCGCCTACTCGCTCCTGGTCACCTGGCAGACCCAGTTTGAGCCCCAAGGCGCCGAGCTGGATTTCTCAGGCATGGCCCCCACCAACATCCAGTCCGAGCAGGGCTACATCATCGTGGTCAGCCCCAATCCCTTTCAGCATGAAACTGTCACCGCCTCAAAGGGCCTGATCCCCATCGAGACCGGTGAAATCCCGGCGGAATACCGGCTTCTCTTTGATGCCCCCATCCTCTCTTCCCACCAGTTCACCAGCCGTCCCTTTGAACTGAAGCAACGCCTGACTCTTTTGCCCCATGGTGAATCCATCAGCCAGGTCATTGACCGCGCCTCTTATGAAACACGGATCTCAAGCGTGGGCCAGACCTTCACCAAGGTTCGTTACCTTGTGAAATCCAAGGGTGAAGGCCACTTCCGGCTGACCAAGCCCGAAGGCCATGAGTTCTGGTCGATCAAGGTTCAGGACAAGACCGTCGTCTCAGTCAAGGATGGCGACACCACGCTCATTCCCCTGCCCAAGAACCTGTCACCCGACACCATTGTCCCCGTCGACATTGAGATCATCAACAAGGGCGAAACCCCAGCCAACACCCGCCTCGAGCTACCTCAGGTCGAGTCGCCGGTCCTCTTTTCCAACTGGAGGATCTCACCCGACCCCGGTCATCGCATTGAGTTCAAGGATGGGACGATCGCCCCGGAGACCCTGCCCAGTGATGTCTCCGGCTTTGCCTGGCTGTCCAAGTTGATGAATGGCCGACAGGGCCGCGCCTTCCGTGAAGTCGCCTGGCTGGGTTTCGTCGCCCTCTGCCTGGGAAGCATCATCCTGCGGTGGGCCACTTCGCGTTCCAAGAAGCGCTTCGAAGGTGGCAACCTCTTCGGGCTGGCCGTGGGAGGCATTGCCGTCCTCGCCGCCATCGGTGTTTCGCTCCTGCTGGCGGGACAGGCCTTTTCCACGCCGCTCGCCCAGACCATTGAACTGAACCTCAACCTGCCTTACCAGGATCCAGGAGCACTGATCCGCATGGATGTCGCCAGCCTCGAACTGGGACAGGGAATCGGCCTGCTGGGTGCATGGCCCATTCTCCTCGGGGCGGCCGTCTGGCTCTTTGCCCTGGTGAAGGATCAAGGCATGCGGCGGACCTGTCTCATGATCCTCGGATGGATCATCGCCGTTTGGGGAGGCCTGAAGACGGACCAGGGAGCACCATTGTTCTTCGCCATCGTGGCCGCCTTCATCATGATCCACGTGCTGATCCCCTTCCTGATGAGACAGTATCGCCTGAGCCCCAGAACGCCCCCCGCCTCGACGGCAGCCATTCTACTGGGACTCGTTGCCATCGGAGTCCCGGGCATCAGCACGGAGGCGGCAGCGGCATCCGGTCGCCCCCAGGCCGAGTTCGTCCAGAGCATCCATCAGAAGGCCGAGGCGCATTCCATGAGCATCCGTTCCGAAGCCAGAATCGTCTGGAATGCGAAAATCAATGAGGAGCTTACCCTTCTCAGTTCCCCCGCTGTGCCTTTTTACATCCGCTTCCCCGAGGACAAGCTGGAGCTCTACGAGGAGATCTCCAAGAACAACACATCGCACAAGGTGGCCGCAAAGGAAGCCGGCAGCTTCACCATCGAGATCGGCTACGATGTTCCCCTGAGCATCGAGGCCAACCGGACCCGAAGCTTCATCATGCCGCTTCCCATCGCGCTGACCCATCACCTTGAGATCACCACCATGGTTGCGGACGTGCAGATGGTGTCCAGGTCGACCGCCGCCATCCATCAGGAATGGATCGAGAAGACCAACCAGAAGCCGCGCCACCAGCGTTTCAAGACCACCATCCTTCCCGTGGAGAAACCCTCCATTTCCTTTGTCCCCATAACCCGCGACGTCTCCGCCGAGGAAACGCGCTTCCATGCGGACCTGTCCCTCCTCTTCATTCCAAACGCCGGAGCCATTGAGGGCAGGCACCAGACACGACTCAGGGTCACCCAGGGAGTCCTCAAGGATCTTGAGTTGTCGACACCGGACGGCCTGTCCATCACGGACATCCAGGCCAAGAACCTCTCGACCTGGCGTTTCGATCCGGAGGAGAAGAAGGCACGCCTTCAGTTCGAGCCTCCCCTGACCGGCGAGAACATCATCACCATCCGCT
>CAZKNW010000068.1:0-11886 GCA_964554035.1 uncultured Verrucomicrobiota bacterium | reverse complement strand
GTATTCCGTCTTGGCGATCTCCAGCTCGGGATTGTCGCAATGGATGACCCAGGGGCGAAGGTAGGCGTGGTTGTCCTTCTCCACGAGGCGTGGTCCGTATTTCTCGGTGGTCACGTCCGTGGCTCCGCGGTCCTTGAGCTTCTGCTCGATGGAGGCATGGATCATCTGGGCCTGCCCTTCCACCGTGAATGCGGCAAGGGTCGCTTCGGGATCGGTGGGATCCTTGGGCTCAACCGGCCCGATGCGCTCGGCGATGGCGGCGGCAATTTCCTCGGTGTGACGCGACGCCCAGACACTGGAGCAGTTGATGCAACCGCGTCCACTGTTCTTGAAGACGCTGTCCACGATGAGATCGATGTATTGTTCCCAGTCGTCGACCACGTCGTCGCCGAAGATGATCTTGCTGAATCCGGGACCATGCACCTGCACACCCGGATTGCCTGCATAGCGCTCCACGGTCTGCGCGCTTCCAAAGATCATGGCGCGTCCGCAGCGATTGAGCACCTCGGCTCCCACATCGGTCGGTCCGGGATAGAGACTGATGGCCTCCTTCGGCACACCTGCCTGGACAAAGGCGGAGATGATGCGGTAGGGCGTCCATGGCTCGGAGGAACCCGGCTTCAGGACCAGACCCGTCTGCAGCGGGATGACCGGCAGCCAGAGGGTGTGCACTCCGGGGGAATTCGAGGGAAGCACGAGGCCCAGGACGGGTGACTGGGACTGATAGCTCATCATGACGCCTCGATCCTCCTTGCCGTAGCCCTTGGAAAGGATGTCGAAGGGAAGGCCACGCGTGAGGGCGTCCAGGATCTTGTCCATGTTATCCAGGACAAACTTGTTCTTCGACATGTTGGCCCGGCACATGTGCTCGGGGAGACCGGTCGAGGCACTCTGGAAACGTGCGAAATCCTCCGGACTCTGCATGCCATCGCCGATCGGCAGCGTGGCATTCTCATAGAGATCGCCGGCCTTCTTCATCATGTCGACTAGGTCACCGATGGGAATCTGACGCAGCACGTCACGGGCGCGGCCCGCCTTCTTCATGTCCCGGACCAGCAGTCCGGCATTGGCCTGACCCACCTTGGCCAGCACCTCACCGGTCGCAAAATGGACCACTTCAGAATGATTGAGGCTCTCGTACTCTTTGCCCCAGCGAATGACGGGAATGTTTAACATGACGTATACGTAGTATTTCGAAAGTGAAGGCGGAATGGATAGTTCAATGCATCAACAAACGCAACCGCTTGAGAAAAAAATCATTCAGGCCGGATTTCAAAGGGAAAGACCGGATGATCGTCGTCCGCCCAGTCGCGAACCAAACCATCCTGACTCATCCAAAGCCAGGCCAGGCAGAGCTTGATGCGTGGGAGCGACACGCCATAGGAGCGTGCTGCTTCCTCCGGGAAACCATGAAAAAGGGCCGTGGCCCTCTTCAGATGTCGTTGCGCAACAAGGGCTTTTCCCTGCCTGAGCGCCACACCGAAGGCACCCAGTTTGATCAGGGCCTTGAGCAGATCCGCCGTTTGCCCTTTCCGTCCCACAGCGTGCCAGCAGGCCTCCCATTCATCGTGGGCTTCCCAAAAATAGCCGTGGTTCAGCAGATCGAAGCCGAAAAGGTAGCGCTCGTGCTTCCTGCAGTTGCCAGGATCGAGCGCTGTCGTCTCCTCCGCCCATTCCTCCATCCCGTGCCCACCCGCTTCACGGGTGGGATGGGGTGTCTTCGAGGGAATGTGCGTGTAGGCGGGAAAGGCACGTGAGGGAACCAGTCTGGCTCTTGGGCTGGAAGACTCTCTCATGCCGTTCAGAGCCCTCTTCAGATCATGTGGCAGAACATCGCGTCCCTGAGCTTGGGCTCAAACCAGGTGCTCTTGGGCGGCATCAGGCCGTCCCGGTCCGAGATGGCCATGAGTTCGGCCACCGAGGTTGGAAACATCGAGAAGGCACAGGCATGGGACCCTGAATTCACCAGTTTCTCCAGTTCACCCGTCCCACGAATGCCTCCGATGAAGTCGATGCGGTCACTGGTGCGGGGATCATCCACGGCAAACAAGGGCGTCAAAACGTGCGCCTGAAGCAAGGCCACATCCAGCTGATCAGCGGGATCTTCGCTGTCGGTGAGCCCCTGCTTGAACTGGAGCAGACTCCATTTTCCATCGAGGTAAAGGCAGACTTGGCCACGTTCCCTGGGTTCCTTGACGCCCTCCTCGACCAGCTCGGCAACCCCAAGGAGTGCAGCGAGAACGTCCTCTGCTGACTTGCCGTTCAGGTCCTTGAGCGCCCGGTTGTAGGGAAGGACGTTCATCTGGTGGTCCGGAAAGATGACAGTCAGGAAATGACCGCTGCCGCCAGCACCCTTGCGGCTCTCAAAGACCCGGCCCGCAGCGGCGCTGCGGTGATGACCATCGGCAATGTAGAGCGCGTCCATGTCGCCAAAAGCCTTCTCCAGGAAGGCCACACCCTCGTCGTCAAAGATCGACCATGCCGTGTGCTGCACGCCGTCGCCTGCCGTGAAATCCACATCCGGGGTGCCCTCCATGACCTTGTCCACGAAGCCATCAATGGCCTCCTGTCCACGATAGGTCAGGAAAACGGGACCCGTCTGGGAATTGAGGGCCTCGATGTGCCGGACGCGGTCATCCTCCTTCACCGGGCGGGTCAATTCATGCTTCTTGATCACGGAATCCAGGTAGTCCTGACAGCCCGCGGCTCCCACGATGCCCACCTGCGGACGGCCATTCATGATGAGGCGGTAAACGTAGTAGCCAGGCTTCTCATCCTGGACCAGCCATCCGGCCTCGATCATCTTCCCGAGATTCTCAGCCCCCTTGGCATAGACGGCGTCGGAATAGACATCCGTGCCCGCCGGAAGGTCGATCTCCGGCTTGCTGACCCTCAAAAAACTGTATTCGTTGCCCTCGGCCATGACCGCAGCCTCCGCGGACGACATGACGTCATAGGGAAGTTCACAGATGCTGGAAGCGAGGTCCGGACGGGGGCGAAGTGCCTTGAATGGTTTGATATCTGCCATAAACGGGGGCGAACGATAGAGCCCCCCCGTGACGGTCGCACGCAGAAAATCGTTACAAAGGGGGATCCTTTCCGTTGAAAAATAGGCTTGATGTCGATAGGACGATGTCAGTACACACCTCTTTGTTTTGACAGGACCCGATTCTTATTTTGTTGAAGTTCTTCATGGTTAATCCTCAAAAGGAGGGGACCCTTTGAGTCGTCCCCAATTCTCTCGTCGCGGCAGGCAACAACCCAGAACCCGCATCAACAATCGGATTCGGGCTCGAGAAGTCAGGGTGGTTGCGGGCGATGGCAAGCAGTTGGGAGTCATGCCCACACACAAGGCCATCCAGCTCGCCAAGTCCCAGGGCGTCGATCTCGTCGAGGTTGCCGCCACGGCCCAGCCCCCCGTCTGCCGTATCATCGACTACGGTCGCTACAGCTACGAGCAAAGCAAAAAGGAGAAGGAGGCGAAGAAGCACCAGCACGCCAACAAGGTGAAGGAAGTGCAGCTCCGCCCCAACATCGATCCCCACGACTTTGCATTCAAGCTGCAGCACGCCATCGACTTTCTCTGCGAGGACATGAAGGTGAAGGTCAACCTCCGCTTCCGTGGACGTGAGAACGCCCACAAGGAGGTCGGCATGGACACGATGAACCGCTTTGTTGAGGAGATCGCCAAGTGGGGTCACGCCGACATGGCACCCAAGCTCCAAGGCCGCGCCATCAGCGTCATGATCAGTCCCCATCCGAAGGGCAAGCGGGCCGAGAACCCGAACCCAAAGGAGACCAAGCACGATCACGAGAAAACCAAGAAAGATCGCAAGCACGAGGACGACGAGGACTCTGATGATCGCGTGGACACCGAGGCAGGAAGCAAGGACCTCCAGAATCCCGCCTTCGAGAACCTCAATCTCGACTGACCCTTTCAACAACCAAACCAAACGGGCTCCATGGAATCTTCCGTGGGGCCCTTTTTCTTTGGCGAGCTACAAACACATTCCAAATGTGTACTGGTCTTCCCCGTCCCCTCGGCGAGACTCCCTCCAGAAAACCAAGAGAATACGATGAGCCCAATGCACGAAATCGACTACAAGATCTACGGTGATGACATGCAGTTCGTTGAGATCGAACTGGATCCCCAGGAAGCCGCTGTCGCAGAAGCAGGCGGAATGATGTTCATGGACGATGGCATCGAGATGGAGACCATCTTTGGTGACGGATCCGAAAAGACCGGCTTCTTCGGCAAGGTCCTCGGGGCCGGCAAGCGCCTGATCACCGGGGAAAGCCTCTTCATGACCGTCTTCCAGAACCACAGTGCAGGAAAGAAGCGGGGCGCCTTCGCAGCCCCCTACCCCGGCACCATCGTCGCCGCCGACCTCTCCGAGATGGGAGGCGAACTGATCGCCCAGAAGGATTCCTTCCTCTGTGCCGCCAAGGGCGTCAGCATCGGCATCGCCTTCAACAAGAAGATCGGAGCCGGATTCTTCGGCGGTGAGGGCTTCATCATGCAGCGGCTTGAGGGCGACGGCATGGCCTTCCTCCATGCAGGCGGAACGCTCTACCAGAGGGACCTCGCCCCGGGTGAAACAATCCGCGTGGACACAGGCTGCATCGTCGCCTTCCAACCCACAGTGAATTACGACATCCAATACGTCGGCAAGATCAAGTCGGCCCTCTTTGGAGGCGAAGGACTCTTCTTTGCCACCCTCCGCGGCCCCGGGCGCGTCTGGCTCCAGTCGCTGCCCTTCAGCCGCATGGCCGACCGGATCATCGCCTCAGCGCCCACGACCGGTGGTAAAAGGACCGGTGAGGGCTCCCTGCTGGGCGGTCTTGGTGGCCTGCTCGACGGCGACAACTGATCTCCATTCAGCAGTTCGTGGTGGCGGGCGTCCCGCCTGCCGGTTACCGGGGCGTCCCGCCCCGAGTCCATACAAGCTCTGCATTGAACAAAGCCGCCCATTCCCGGTCTGACCCATCATGAAGTCCAGACTCAAACGCTTCTCCGGTGCCCTTTGGAAGGAGTGGGTAAAGCCGCTCCTTCCACTTGCCCTAATGATCTTTGCCTTCCGTTCCACGGTGGCGGACTGGAACAAGGTCCCGACCGGCTCGATGAAGCCCACCATCGTCGAGGGCGACCGGCTCTTCATCAACAAGCTCGCCTACAATCTCAAGGTACCCTTCACCCGGATCCCCATCGCCACCTGGTCTTCACCGGAAAGAGGCGACATCATCGTCTTCAAGTCGCCTGAGGACGGCACAAGGATGGTCAAGCGGGTGGTGGCCGTGGCGGGTGATCGGGTGGCCCTTTATCAGAACCACCTCCTCGTGAATGGAAGCCACTGCTCCTACCAGTTGGCCCCGGGCGAGGATGTGGCGGATCTACCGAAGGAGGAAATCCTCTCCACCTTGGCTGTCCGCGAGGATCTGCCAGGCAGGCCCCATCGCATCCTATTGAATCCAGCCATCCGTTCGATGGACTCCTTTCCGGAGATCGAGATCCCGGAGGGACACGTTTTTGTCATGGGCGACAACCGTGACAACAGCCATGACTCCCGCTTCTTCGGCCCCGTTCCCCACAGCTGCATTCTCGGACGAGCCACCCACATCGCCTGGTCCAAGGTCCCCGATTCCCTCCTCCGCTACCGAGCCCACCGTTCCTTCGATCCGCTGGATCCTGAAGTTGAGTGAGCAAAAGAATCGGCCGATCGGTCGCAAACATCCCTGCCCACAATCGTTCAAGAACAAGAAGGGAGCGCGGACTTTAGTCCGCACGAATACTCGGCCGCCCATTGGAACATTGGATACCCAGCCTCTCGCGGACTGAAGTCCGCGCTCCCATTCACTCGATCCCGAAGTCGACTGAGCAGTAGAATCTGCCCATAGGCTGCAAACATCCCACGTGGGGTAGGCGTCTCGCCTCACGTCTCGTCCGCGTCATCAGGGAACTGCGATAAGAATACGTTCTCTCACGGAGACACGGGGAACACGGAGGGGGATCTCACGCAGAGGAGCAGCTCGTCCCGCCGAAGCAAAAGCGAAGGGGAGGAAGGCCAAGAGAAAAGGAAGCCTGCTCCTTTACCTGGCTTCTTCAGCAGATACTTGCCTGGAAGCAGGTCGGCGATTCGAACGGGCCAGAAAGGCGATCAAGATAAAGAATCCAACACACACCAACCCACCTCCCCAAATCCAAACAAACAGGATGGGGAGATTGTGGGCCGCACCTGCGACACTACCGCCCACGTCATCGCCAAAGTTATGGCGAAGACGAGGTGGAGGAATCAGCGTAAGCAGAAAGCATCCTCCGGAAGCCAGACGCAGAGCCCACCTGAATTCAAGGTGTTTTGGCGACTTCACCTTGAAGCTGATCAAGAACGGCAAATACACCGGCGCATAAAGAGCCACCAAAAGAATCAAACCGAGAATACCAGGGACTAACATAAGTAAATGCCTCGCAGACCAACATCCGCGATAAAAGGGGTCGAGTGGAACTCCAAATTCTGACTAAAACTTCTTCGAACACTTGGGTTCATCGATTGCTCAGTCGCTGTTCGGATTGGTGTGAACAGGATGGCTGAACTATTTCATAATAGCGGGATCAACTACGGCTAGGGTTAAATTCATGGGCTTCCTTGTATGTGGTTGGATGAATCCTTTTCCTCAGCGAATAGTTAAACAATCCCGCAGAGCGATGATCCAAGTCAATTCTCATCTCTGTTCCCTGCCCACCTGAACTTGTCGAAGTCCTCCTGTTCGAACAGATGCTTGTCCCACCTGTTTCTTTGATTGATCGCTTCCGTCCTTTGCATTGAACTCGTTGGGCCTTCCCGGATCGATGAACCTATCGGAATGGACCCAGAGCAAAGCGAATCCTATCTACCCAAGGACAGGCCATCACGTATGGTCCTGATCGCGCTTCCCTTGCTCACCCTGCTCTTCTTCAGTCCGGCACTCGGCTTCGAGTTCCTCAACTACGACGACGAAACCTACGTCACGGAGAACCCGATGATCCTCGAAGGGCTTTCGCCCCGGAACATCGGGCACGCCTTCACCGAGCCCCATTTCTTCATGTGGCATCCGCTGACCACGCTTTCCCACCTGCTGGACTATGAACTCTTCGGGATGTCACCGGTCGGGCACCATGCCACCAGCCTCCTGTTCCATGCGATCAACGTGGCTCTGCTGTTCCTGCTTCTCCGATGGCACTTTGTCGAGATGCCCGTGGCCATGGTCATCGCGGCCCTCTTTGCCTGGCATCCCCTCAGGGTGGAGTCCGTCACCTGGGTGGCCGAGCGCAAGGACGTCCTTTGCACCCTCTTCTGGATCCTGACCATCTCGGCCTACTTCCGTTGGCGCGATCGGTCCACGAAGGGAAACTACGCCCTGCTACTCGGCACCTATCTGCTGGGCATCATGACCAAGCCGATGATCATTACGCTTCCCTGTCTTCTCCTTCTGCTTGATCTCTGGCCCTTGAAGCGCCTCCACCATGAAGGAAAAGACTCATGGCAGGCTGTATGGCTGACCTACCTCAAGGCCCTCCCTCGCCTGGTGTTCGAGAAGCTGCCGCTCTTTGCCCTTTCCGTCTTCCTTGGATTCGCCACCGTCAGTGCCCAGGCAGGAGGAGGCGTGGTGATGGAAGGCGACTCCCTATCCACCATGACACGGATCGCCAACGCCCTCGTCAGCTACTCCCGCTACATCGGAAGAATTTTCTGTCCATGGGAACTGACGCCCTTTCATCCCCATCCGGGATACTGGTCTCCCTTGGCGGTCATCGGATCCTCACTCGTCTTTGTCCTGCTGACAGGGCTTGCACTCAAGTCAATCACACGACGTCCCTGGATCATGGTCGGATGGTTCTGGTATGTCGGCACGCTGGTTCCCGCGATCGGTATCCTGCAGGCAGGCAGCGCCGCCCTGGCCAACCGGTACACCTATTTCACCACGGTCGGACTCCTGATGATCCTCGTCATCGAGTCCTCCCGACTCGCAAAGGGCCCGTTGCTGAAGGGCCCCTGGATCAAGGCTTGGATCGCTGCAGGCGTTGCTGCGGTCGTGGTCCTGCAGGTCCAGCTTCATTACTGGCATGACAATGTTCGGCTGTTCACCCGGACCATCGCCTTCGATCCCGAGAATGACATGGCCCACAACAACCTCGCCAGCCACCTGCTCAAATCGGCAGAAAGCCCCGAGGAGTTTGACCGCATCCGGCAACACCTGGAACAGGCAACCCTGTTCAATCCACGCAATGACTCCGCATGGCTGAACCTCGCGGAGGTGGAACGACGGCAGGGTAACCCTCAGGAAGCCGTCCACCACCTGCAACGAGGAATGGTCTGGGACCCCTTTGATCCATCCCTGAATGGCTTCGCCGCCATCATCCTTGAGCAGATGGGGCGTTATGAAGAGGCCCTGCAGCATGCAAGGATCGCCGCCCAGTCCGGAACGGGCGATCCCCAGCTCGCCGTCAACGTCGCCAGGCTCGAACAGCTGGCTGCACGTGGTGCGATCCAGGAAGCCCCTGCTCCCGAATCCCCGATGGCGAAAGTGGAGGCGGACGTGATGTCCCTTCTCAACGAGGGCCGGGAGAAGGATGCTGTCGACAGCCTCAAAGAGGCACTCGCCTCGGATCCCACATGGAACGGCGGCCGCGAACTGCTCGCGGGCATCCTGGCCAACGCGAACTCGGATGAAGTAAGGGATCCAAGGGGGGCGCTCGCCCAGATTGACCAACTGGAAGCTGCAGGTGTCTCCCTTTCGCCCGGGCATTGGCTCATCCAGGCTCGATGTCATGCCGACCTCGGAGAGGCCGGGAAGGCGGAAGCCATTGCCCGAGCGATCCTTGCCTCACCTGAGGCCGCCAACAACGCCGCCCTTCGGAATGCCGCAATCGCCCTCCTGAAGCGGTAGGATCTCCCAAGGTTTCTGTCTTTCGCACGGCGCCAGAATCTGGCATCCAAAGGAATCCATTACCCCTGCCCTCCACCGGGAGAAGGCGCAGCCATTCACCTTCAGCGTCTTCCGGCCGAGGGGCAGGCCTGTCGAATCCATTCAAGCGCATGAATTCCAAATCCATCACCTCCCGTCGTTCCGCACTCAAACTGGCCGGCCTCGGCACCCTTGGACTGGCAGCCTCGGACTGGCTCGCCATCAACGAGGTCTTCGAGTCGGCCGCCATGGGACAAGCGACCACCGCACCACTCAACCGCTTTCCACGCATGGTGCAGAACTACTTTGAGAGAAAGGTCGTAGCAGTGGAGAAGGCCGCCGATGCCCCACGCAACGAAATCAGAACGCGCGAACAGGCTGAGGCCTACGTGAAGGATGTCCAAGGTCGGATCGACAAGTGCTTCGGTCCCTGGCCCAAGCGCACGCCCCTCAAGGCCAGGATCACCGGCACGGTCAAGCGGGACGCCTACACCATCGAGAATGTCATCTTCGAAAGCCGTCCAGGCTTCCTCGTGACCGGAAACCTCTACCTGCCCAAAGGTCATTCGAAGCCACTACCGGCCGTCGTGGGAGTCTGCGGACACTCCACCAACGGCAAGGCGGCGGAAGCCTACCAGGCCTTCTCACAAGGGCTCGCGCGCCAGGGCTATGTTGTCTTCATCATTGATCCGATCGGACAGGGAGAACGGTCGATCTATGAGGAACCCCATGGAGACGGGTTCAAGGAAACCATCGGCCGGGGTGTCCGTCAGCACCTGCACGCGGGAAACCAGCAGTTCCTCGTCGGGGAGTTCCTGGGATCGTGGCGTTGCTGGGATGCCATGCGGGCACTCGACTATCTCCTGACCCGTCCCGAGGTCGATCCAAAGCACATCGGCATCACGGGCAATTCCGGAGGCGGTACCCAGACGACGTGGCTCTGCGGCGTGGAGCGTCGATGGACCATGGGCGCCCCCAGCTGCTTCGTGACAACCTTCTCCCGGAACCTGCGCAACGAGCTTCCGGCAGACACCGAGCAATGCCCGCCCCGTGCCCTCGCGCTCAAGCTCGACCATTCCGACTTCATTGCCGCCATGGCACCCAAGCCCGTCATCCTGCTCGCCAAGGAAAAGGACTACTTCGATGCCCGTGGCGCGGAAACGGCCTATGCCCGCTTGAAGCGGCTCTACTCATTGCTGGGCAAGGAAGACAATATCCGCCTCTTCATCGGCCCCACCACCCACGGCTATTCCCAGGAAAACCGTGAGGCGATGTATCGCTTCTTCAACAGGGTCACCGGCATCTCGGACGCCAAGACCGAACCTGCCCTGACCTACGAGAAGGATGAGACGCTCTACTGCGCCCCCCAAGGCAAGGTCGCCGCTCTCAAGTCGAAGACCGTCTTCCATTTCACGAAGGCCAAGGCCGAGGCCTTGAAGAAGAAACGTGAGGCCACCTCCGGCAAGGAACTCAGGGAAAAGATGACCAAACTCCTCAACCTCCCGGAGCGAAAGGGAATTCCGGACTACAACATCCTGAGACCACAACCGACCCAGCCCCATCCGCGCAAGAGCTTCACCACCTATGCCGTTGAGAGTGAACCCGGGGTGCATGCGATCGTTTACCGGCTCGCGGATGACCGCCACTACTCCCGGCCACCGGCGACCGATTCCCGGAATGCTTTCCTCTACGTCTCGCACCACTCCGCCGACACCGAACTGGAGACCAACAAGGCACTACGCGAGTTCATCACCTCGAAGAAGGACCTCGACTGCTACACCGTCGATTTGAGGGGCATCGGGGAATCGCGCCCCAACACGGCCAACCCAAATTCTTTCCTGAGTCCCTACGGCTCCGACTACCTTTATGGGATCCACAGCATCATGCTCAACCGTCCCTACGTCGGGCAAAAAACCCATGACCTCCTGCGTGTGCTTGATTGGCTGGCCGCCAACGGGCGCACCCGCATCCAACTCCATGCGAAGGGATGGGGAACCGTCCCAGCGATCTTTGCAGCCCTGCTCAGTAACAAGATCGTCTCCCTGAAACTGGAGGATGCCCCGGCGTCCTTTCATGAGATGGCCACCACCGAACACTACGACTGGCCGCTCTCCCACATGGTGCCAGGGATCCTCAGGCATTGTGACCTTCCCGATTGTATCAGGGACATCCAGGCCCGAGGGGTGAAGTTCATGTAGGAGCGGAATCAGCCCAAGGTTAAGACAGGCCTTCAGCCCTTGTTGGGATGGGCGACATCCAACCTAGGGCTTCACCCTAGACTACACATGAAACACACCTACGGTGCTCCCAGAGAACCTTTTCGAAGGGCCAACGGCCCGGATCAACTCCAGCCCAGGGTGAAGCCCTGGGTCCCGGGCCCAACAATCCCAAAGCGCTGAAGGAGCGACTCAACTGCGCACTCCCCCATCCACAACGCGCAACAAGGCTCAGCAGGAGGTGTTGAGACGGTATTCACCTGACAGTCAGATCCCAGAAACCATCCCCTGATCGACCGCGAATTCCGGATTGGAGCTCAGACAGGAATATTATGGACAGGAAAATGAAGATCTCCTCTTCATGGCCTTCGATTCTTCGTGGTTCGAATCCTTTGGTTGGTGGGGGGCTAAAAACCCAAAAACAACCAAGCTCGACACAACCAAAAACGCCGCCTAAAAACCCTCTCCCTCAAGAGCCAACTGTCAGGGAATAACCGTCTCTGTACAATCCGTTTTGACGAACAGATCATTGAGATTCGACCGGCAAAAGCAAAGACTGCAAGCCGTAGAACAATTCCTATCCTACCGAACTTGGCTAAATGGTTACGTCCATACCGACAACTATCAGGCGCGATGTTCGAACATTTCAACAGCACCCATCGAATAGCCCAGCTGACACAAGAGATTCAACAAGCCGCTCAGCCAAAAGCTCTTCTTTCAGAATTCACAT
>CAZKNW010000067.1:0-11947 GCA_964554035.1 uncultured Verrucomicrobiota bacterium | reverse complement strand
ACCGCCTTCCCCGAAGATGGAAGCGTGGTCGCCAAGTCCTTCGAACTACGCGAGCAGAACACCGCCACCTGCATCGGAACGGCACGCGACAACCAGGCTCTTCTAGCCGTCCAGAACCGACTGCGTGAGATCCCACAGGTGGTTGAACTCAAGACTGAAAACCTCCGTGGACGGGAAAACATCCAGTTCACGTTTACCTTCAAATGGAGGGAAGGAGGCAACAATGACGACTGAGGAAAGAAAAAAACTACTGGTCATCGGCGCCTTCGCGTCGGTGGTGATCCTCCTTGGCGACAAGGCAGTCATAACCCCTTTGACCAATGTCTGGAACTCACGTTCCCAGAAGATCGACTACCTCGAAAAGGATGTCTTCAGGGGGCGCGCACTGATCGAGAGGGAGGACTTCCTCCGCAGGCGTTGGGCAGACATGGAGAGGGAATCCCTGCCTGAGAACCAGCCCGCCGCCGAGTCCATGGTCTTCACCCAACTCGACGAGTGGGCGCGTTTCAGCGGATTCAATGTGAGCTCCATCACCCCACAATGGCGTGATGACGAGGAGGACAATCTTCGTTACCTGGTGAGGATCGAAGCCAATGGGTCGATGCGTTCCATCACTGATTTCCTCTTCGCCATCGACCAGAAACTCCTACCTTTGCGGGTTGAGTCCCTCGAACTGGTGTCGCGCGACAAACGCGGCTCCCAGATCGGTGTCGACCTGAGACTCAGCGGACTGATACTCCCTCGACAGAAGCCATGAAGATGACAAGAAAAGCAAACAACCTGGTTGCCATCCTGGTATTCCTGATCTCCGCGCCCTGTCTTTTCGCTCAGGACACAGGCGAGAACGAAGATATCGCTCCCAACGATGCGGAGGAACCCAAGAAGGAGAGCAGCACAGACATGAACAGCTTCGATGTCGTGGTGAAGATGAACATCTTTGATCCTGAACGGGGCACCCCGGCACCAAGACCCCGCCCCCCTGTCGAGGCTCCTCCGCCCCGCCCCGAACGGATTGCCCTCAAAGGCACGCTGGTGGAGAAAGAAAAGGCCCATGCCTTCCTGGACGGAACGAATTCCGAGTTCCGGAAGGTCGCTGAACTCAATGCGCAGGTTGCGGAATTCACAGTCAAGGAGATCGCCTCCACTCATGTGGTGCTCGTTCAGGGTGAAAAGGAATTCAAGGTGATGGTCGGGGATGAACTCGAGAAGCCTTTCGAGGGCGAATGGGCCATCATCAGCACGGGCGGCCAGGGCGGATTCTCCAGTGGCGCCAGCATGGGAAGGGCCTCGGCCTCGGGGAGCTCACGGGGGTCCTCGTCGAGCCCTCCGCTTGATGAAGGTGCGATGAGTGATGTCATGAAACGACTTTTGGAAAGACGCAAACAACAGATGGGACAATGAAAAGACTAATACCAACCCTATTGATGATCGTGCTGGGCCACATATGGTGCGCAACGGCACAAGACCCGAACAACGCCCAGCAGACCAACCAGGCAACCCCGGCTCAGGCGAAGGCTGAAGATGGTCAACTGACCATGAACTTCAGGAATGTCCCGCTCGAAAGCGTCCTGGATTACCTCAGCAAGGCTGCGGGATTCATCATCGTCATGGAGGCGGATGTCCAGGGCACCATCACGGCGTGGAGCCATGCGCCCATCAATAAGGATGAAGCCGTGGAGCTGCTCAACACCATTCTCTTCACCAAGGGTTTCGCCGCAATCCGCAATGGAAGGACCCTCATGATTGTCCAGCGGGACGACGCCAAAAGGAAGAACATCCCCGTCAAGATGGGTGCTGATCCCGAGAAGATTCCCCAATCGGACGAGATGGTGACCCAGATCATCCCGGTCAAGGCAGCCAATGCCTCACAGCTGGTGGCCACGCTGGACCCACTGCTTCCGGAGCATGCGACCCTCACCGCCAACGAAAGCAGCAACGCACTGATCCTCACGGATTCCCAGAACAACATCCGGCGCATGGCCGAGATCGTCAGCGCCCTCGACAGTTCCATCTCGGACATCACTTCCATCCGCGTCTACCCCCTACGCAATGCCACGGCATCCGAGGCCCAGGAGATCGTGAACGAACTCATCGGAAGCGGTGGCAATGGAGGAAGCCGGGGAGGAAGTGACCGGGGGAGTGACAGCCGCTCTTCCTTCTTCGATCGGCTGCGCAGTGGCGGTGGATCCCCTTTCAGCGGGGGGTCGCCCTTTGGCGGCAGACCTCCATTCGGTGGAGGACGTGATCGCTAGAACGCCATGAAACAAAGACAGAACAAATTCCAAACATGAAAACAAAACTTATCACAATCGCACTGGCCACCCTGTTCAGCTGCTCCGCACTGGCACAACGCGATCGGCGCGGAGGAGGCGATAGCGCTGCCCTTCAGGCCCAGTCTCGTGTCGTCGCCGTGGCCGACGAAAGATCCAATTCCCTCATCATCAGCGCCCCCGAAGAGATGCACGAGATAATCGCCCAGCTCATCAAGGACATTGATGCAGACGTGGACGACATCACAGAAGTCAGGGTCTTCAAGCTCAAGAACGCCGACCCGGTCGAGCTTTCCGAGATCATGTCCCAGCTCTTCTCCGACAACTCACAGAACAACAACAGCACCGGCTTCCGTCCATCCTTCTTTTTTGGTGGAAGCCGGAGCAGCAGCCGTGGAGGCGGCAATGATCGCGGCCTAAGAAGCACCCAGAGTGTCGTCGCGGTGGCAGATCAGCGGACCTCCTCCCTGATCGTCAGTGCCCCCCGACAACTGATGAGCCAGGTGGCAGCCATGGTTGAGCAACTGGATGCCGACAAGGCACGCAATCAAGGCGTCTATGTCTACACACTCAAACACGCCGACGTAAGCAACGTAACGGAAACCCTTCGTTCCATGTTCGAGACACAAACCACCCAGCGGAACAACAACATCAACCAGAACAACCAGGAGAGCACGCTCCGCAACCGCAGCGGCGGATTCGGCACAGCAGGCTCAACCGCCGGAAGCGGCGGTGCCGCTGGACCAGGCAACTGATGTCCTCCCTTCAGAACGAAAAAGGCCTCATCATGAAAAAGAGAAGTATCAGATCAGCATTCCTCTTCCTCCTGCTAGCTACATGGATCGTTGGCGATCTACAGGCCCAGCGTTTCGGCGGAGGCTTTGGAGGATTCGGCACACAGTCCTCACAGAACCGGCGCGAGTATTTCAGCAATGGAATGGTGGGGGATGCCATCATAACGGCGGATCTCGACACCCGCAGGATCATTGTCATTGCAGATGATGAGACCAATGAACACATCTCCAAGATCATCGAAAGCCTTGACCGACCGCAGCCACAGGTACTCATCAAGGTCGTCTTCGTGGAAGTGACCTACAGGAACGATTCGGACATCGGGGTCGAGGGCACGGGTGAATTCGAGGTCTCCAACTCATCAGCAAGGAACATCCTGATGAGCAGCTTCGGTCCTGCAGGGTCGTTGGCGACGGGTGGCACCTACACCGTCAGTGGTGGTGACTTTTCCGCCACCCTTCGCGCCATCAAGGAAATCGGAAGCACCGAGGTCCTCTCCCGCCCCAGCGTCCTGACACGCAACAACCAGGAGGCTGTGATCACCATTGGCGAAGAGGTTCCCTTCATCACCAACAGCCAGACGACCGACGTGGGTACCGTGAACAACACGGTGGACTACGACGATGTTGGCATCATCCTGCGGGTCACTCCCTTCATCACGGAGAACGGGCTCGTGGAGATGATCGTGGCACCTGAAATCTCCTCCGTCAGCGAACGGGGCGTACCAATCTCAGCGACGGTTGAGGCACCGATCATCAGCAAAAGGTCGGCGGAGACCGTTGTTGTGACCGAGCACGGACAAACCATCGTCATTGGCGGACTGATGCAGAACAACAAGATCGAGACCACCCGGAAGGTGCCCATCCTCGGTGACATTCCCCTGCTCGGGTTGGCCTTCCGCAGGAAAATCAAGGAAGACCAGAAGACCGAATTGTTGATCTTCGTCACTCCCTACGTGGTCCAGGAACCAGCCGACATCACCAAGCTCAACCAGTCGGAGACCGACAAGACCGAGATCACCAACGGCGTCTTCACTGAGAAGGAAGTCGCCAAGTATATCGAAGGTGCAAGGATCGAGCCCAAGGAAGAAAAGAAGAAGAAGGAGAAAAAGGAAGCCAACCTTCCTGCTCCGAAAGGATCCAACTGATCAGCATCAGGGACTTGCGAGCCCCCCGGCCAGGCCATGGTCGGGGGGCTTTTGTTTTCAACGATCCTGCTTGAATCGGTCGCAACCAGCTCAAATCATTCCGGCATCAGCCAGTTGAAGACCAGAAGGATCTCATTCTTGTCCCCTTGGGTGTGGATCGCTTTCGCAGCGAGCCTACTCATCGGAACCCCTTTCTACTGGCCTCCGGACATGGACGCCCTCGTGCTTGGAATACCCCTCTGGGTGTTGGTGGCCCTCCTGTCTTCGTTCTCGGCCTCCTGTCTGTCCGCATGGCTTTTCCTGAAGCATTGGCCCGAGGAGGACGATCAAGACGATGGCTGAAGCCCAGAACATTCCCTTCGGCCCCGGAGCCCTGTCGGTGATCGCGATTTACCTGCTCTCGCTCATCGGCGTGGGATGGCTGGGGCTCAAAAGCCGCAAGGAGGCAACGCTTCATGAGTTCTATCTGGCAGGCAGGAACGGCATCGGCTTCATCGCCCTGCTCTTCACTCTCTACGCCACCCAGTATTCAGGGAACACACTTCTTGGATTCTCAGGTCGCGCCTACCGGGAAGGCTACTCCTGGACGGTCAGCGTCGTCTTCATGACGGCCATCGTGGTCTGCTACCTTCTCTATGCCCCCAAGCTTCACAGGCTGGCCCGGAAGCATCATTTCATCACACCGACCGATTTCCTGCAGCATCGTTTCCAGTGTCGCCCCCTGAACCTTCTGGCAACCTTCATCAGGGTGGCGGCTCTGGGGAACTACTTCCTTGCCCAACTGACCGCGATGGGGAGGGCCACTCAGGGACTGACCAACCTACCTCCGGAAACCGCCTTCATCACCGGAGTGATTCTCCTCGCGGCCATCATGGTGGTATATGAGACACTGGGCGGATTCAGGGCGGTCGTGTGGACAGATGTCATCCAGGGATTCGTCCTAGCCGTTGGCTTCCTTGTCCTGATCGCACTGGTCTTCCACAAGTTCGGACTTCCAGGCCAATCTGCGGCCCGTCTTCTGGCCGACGAAGACACCCGACGCCTCATTTTGCCCCCCGACGCCACAGCCTGCCGCAGATGGTTGAGCTATGCCCTGATCTTTGGCTTGGGAGGAGCCCTCTACCCGCAGGCGATCCAACGGATCTATGCCGCCAGGAGCGCGACTTCACTCAAGAAGAGCCTCGCGGTCATGGCCTTCCTTCCCCTGACCACGGCACTCATTGCAGTCTTCACTGGAGTGACGGCAGCAGCCAACATCCCCGGTCTGGAAGGTGCGGAGGCCGACCGGATTCTTGCCGTCATCATGAAGATGATCAGCGGAGACTCCACCTTCGGCTACTGGCTAGTGGTCCTCCTCTTCGCAGCCATCCTCGGAGCCATGATGTCCACTGCGGACTCAGCGCTCCTGACCACTTCCTCCATGCTCACCAAGGACATCTACCTAACCTGCCTTTCCCCCAAGGCCAGCCAGAGGAGACTGACACACGTTGGAAATGTCATCTCATGGGCTCTCGTCGTCATCCTTGCGGCCATCGCCATCTGGCTCAATCAGGCCGGAGGCAAACCGACACTCATCCAATTGCTCGACATGAAGTTCGACATGCTGCTCCAACTGTCTCCAGCCTTCATGATTGGAATTCACTGGAAAGGGATGAGGGGCATGCCCACGTTTCTTGGGATGGCAGCAGGCCTGGCGCTGTCCCTCTCGCTGTTATCGGTCCAGTCGGTGAAGGCCTATGGCGTCCATGCGGGACATTACGGGCTGATACTCAACCTGTTGATCTCGCTGGGAGGATCCGCGTTCCTGAACCGTAGGAAGTCACTGTCAACCGGGATCACCAAAACGGAGGATTGAGAAACAGGCGAACCAAGGGCATGGTGGAAGGAACCGCAGGACGTAAACATGGCCATACAAGTTTCAATTGTTGAAGACGACGAGGGCATCCGCGAAAGCTGGACGATCCTCTTGAACGGCAACACCGGCATGAGGTGCATCAGCACCCATTCCTCGGCTGAGGAGGCCCTTGAGGAGATCCCCAAGGAAAAGCCCGACGTCGTGCTGATGGACATCAACCTGCCCAAGATGACGGGCATCGAGTGCGTCAAGAAGCTCAAGGAAATCTGTCCAAAGGTGCAGGTGCTCATGCTGACCATGTATGAGGATTCCGATCAGATCTTTGAATCCCTGACAGCCGGGGCAAGCGGCTACCTGCTGAAACGGGACACTCCAGCAAAGGTCCTCGAAGCCATTGAGGAAGTCACCAAGGGAGGATCTCCCATGTCCCCGAAGATTGCCCGGGTGGTCGTGCAGTATTTCCAGCAGAAACAGCCTTCCGCCAGCTCGGCCATGGACGTCCTGTCAAAGAGGGAGCTTCAGATCCTCGACCTCCTGGCCAAGGGCTTCCGCTACAAGGAGATAGCCGATCAGCTCACCATCAGTTTCGACACGGTTCGAAGCCATCTTCGAAACATTTACGAGAAGCTTCACGTAACCTCCCGTACTGAAGCCGTGGTGAAGTATCTTGGAGGAAACTAGGCCCCCAGCCCCCCCTATCAGCCTCTCATCTTTGGTCATTGCGGACACAATGACCCCATGCTAGCATTCTCAAAATGGATTCGAAGCTCGCAATTCTAACGTTCACGATGGGTTTGTCATTGGGGGTGAACGGCTTCGCAACCCCGAAGAATTCCCATACCACCAGTTCGCACGCGACTAGCTCTCATGCCAAGAGCAGCCACGCGACAAGCAGTCATGCGACAAGTTCCCACGCAAGGAGCAGTCACGCGACCAGCTCCCATGCCACTAGCTCCCATGCCACTAGCTCCCATGCACGCAGCAGCCATGCACTTGCAGGAAGAGGCAGTTTTCCTGGAACGGTGAATTCCCACCTGTCCAGCAGCCATGCAACGAGCTCGCATGCCAACAGCAGCCACGCGACGAGTTCCCACGCGACGAGCAGCCATGCCACAAGTTCCCATGCACTGGCAGGCCGTGGCAGCTTCCCCGGCACGGTGAACTCCCACCCGTCCAGTAGCCATGCAACGAGCTCGCATGCCAAGAGCAGCCATGCGACAAGTTCCCATGCCACCGGCAGTCACGCCAACAGTTCGCATGCAACGAGCAGCCATGCCCTCGCTGCCAACTCAAACAACAGCCATTTGACGAGTTCCCACGCGAAAAGCTCCCACGGGATGGGCCGCAGCTCGCATGGTCAGGCTTCGACACCCAATTCCCACCTGACGAGTTCCCATGCCACAAGCACCCACATGAATGGTTCGCATGTGAATAGCTCGCATGCCAACAGCAGCCATACACGTGCGGTCAACAACCGGAACTACACGCATTTCAACTCAGCTGCCAACAGCAGTCACACTCTAAGCACTCATGCCCGCACCAAGGCGGTCAAGTCCTCCCATCTCACCAGCTCGCACGCGACCAGTTCGCATGCCACCAGTTCGCACGCGACCAGCTCGCATGCCACCAGCTCGCACGTGACCAGTTCGCACGTGACCAGTTCGCACGCGACCAGCTCGCACGCACGCGGCGCCAGGGCAATCAGCACCCATTGGCGAAGCACCTTCGCCCGCAGCACCTTTGCCCGCCTGAGCAAGACGGAGGAGGAATTCAAGGATCGCAATCCTCGCAATCCCTGATCCGAAACCCAAATCACCTTTCGTAGAAGGCCGCCCAATCAAAAGGGCGGCTTTTTGTTTTGGATGAAAGCATCCATTCTCGACAAAACCTTCTTCAGATCGGCACGTTCCCCTGAGCTCAATGATGCCTGAAGAACAGCCGGCCATTCTATACCACTTCAGAACCCGGGGCTCCGGTGCCGAAGCGGTTCATATCTCCGGCATGGCTGAGGCCTTTGAAAGGAAAGGGAGCCGAATCCTCTTCTCAAGCCCCACCGGAATCGATCCCAGGAACCACAAGGGAAGCAATCCCTTCGCTTCCTCAGGGGACAAGAAATCCCTCGTTGCAAGACTGTCCGACAAGCTCCCTGACTGCTGCTTCGAATTTCTGGAGCTGGCCTACAATTTTTACGCCTATTTCAGGAATCTTGAAATCACGAGAAAGAACCGGATCGCCTTCATTTACGAACGGCACGCCTTCTTCCTCTTTTCGACAGCCATCCTCGCCAGCCTGCGAAACATTCCCCTCATTGTGGAAGTGAACGAACTGATCGGCGACGAGCGCATTCGCAGGCAGCCCCTGATGAAGGCGGTTGCCGAGTGGACGGATCGGGTCGTCTTTTCAAAGGCTGCACTGATCGTCGTGGTCTCCCCCCACCTCAGGCGCAGGATCATTTCTTCCGGTATTCCTGAGCAGCGGGTCCTCGTTCTTCCAAACGCCATCCACCCTGAGGAGTTCGTTCCTGATCTTCCCCCGGACAAGGTTCGCCGGTCCCTGGGGCTGAAGCCCTCCGACCTCGTCATCGCATTTGTGGGATGGTTTGTTCCATGGCATCGGCTGGATTGGACGATGGAATGCTTTGCCTCCATGACAAGCGATCACCCCAAGGCCCGACTTGTCCTTTTTGGGGATGGAGACCTGAAGGACCAGCTCGTTTCCAAGGCCCGTCAGCTCGGCATTCAGGAAAAGGTCCTCTTCCCCGGCCCGATCGATCACGAACAGATCCCAAATCATCTAAACGCCGCAGACGTCTGCCTTATTCCCCATTCGAACGCGTTCAGGTCACCCATCAAGCTTTTCGAATACATGGCGCTGGGAAAGGCGATCGTGGCTCCTGCGACCGAACCCATCTCCGCAGTGGTTTCAGACGAGCAGGAGGCACTCCTCTTTCCCATGGGATCCAAGGACGGTTTCATGAAGGCACTCGACCGTCTTCTATCCAGCGAATCACTTCGTGCCGAACTCGGAGGACGCGCAAGATCACATGTCCTCACCCATCACACCTGGGATCAAAATGCCCAGCAGGTTCTCCAAGGACTTGAAGGGCATTGACACCCACCCATCGCCTCTTTCAAGTTGGGGCAGTCCCTGATGAAAGAACTCGCTCCATTCAGCCACCTTCTCGAAGGTTTCAGCGACACGCAGCTCCGGGATTTCCTTTGCTATCTCCTCGTCATGGAACTGGAGCACGGCGAAGAGCTGATCTCGGAGGGGAACCACACGGAATCCCTCTATCTCGTCTCGGAAGGCCAATTGACCATCCACGTCGGTCAGGAAAAGGAAATTGAGATCACGAAGATTCAGCCAGGTGGGTGGGTCGGTGAGGTCAGCATGCTGGATCCGGGACCTGCCTCGGCAACAGTGCGGGTCTTTGTGCGGGCGAAGTTGCTCGAACTGACTCATGACAGTCTACAGAAGATGCTGGAAGACCATCCAGAGGCGGCTTTTGGCTTTCTCCATGGCCTTTCCTGCAGCCTTGCCAACCGTCTCCACTTCACATCCCAGGCCGTTATCCGCAAGGACCAATGGAAGATGAAACTTGCCCCCGGCAATCCCGGTCACCCGCCCTGGGTCACAGACTCCCTCAAATCATTGAACGACACGAGCCCATGAGCCAATCCCCACTGATTCCATTAAGTCAGAGGGAGATGTTTTCCCACTTTGACGAAGACTGCCTGAAGCGCTTTGAGGACTTCCTCGAGATCGTCGAATATCCAGATGGCAAGGAACTGACGACCATGGGCCTCAACAGTCTGGAGGACCCGAATGCCCTTTTCATCCTGATGGAGGGAGAAGTGGACGTATTCGCCAGCCAGGCTGACCCCACTCAGGTGCCCATCGTCAGGACCATGAGAGCCGGGGAGGTCCTGGGGCTGGTGTCCCTCATGGAGGGCGGCCAGTACACTGCAAGCTGCATCACGCGTGAGAGTTGCCGAGTCGCACTGCTTTCGAAGGAGCACCTTGCAAGAATACGGGACGAGGATACCCCATTGGCGGCCGCCATTGAATTCATGATTGCACATCAACTCGCAAGGGACCTGCGAATGTGCAACAGACGGCTCGCCAATGCCCTTCAGGACGGCATTGATCCTGACTCCCTGCCAAGCTACCTCACCCGTTGAAGGGACGTCCCTCCCTAGCCCCGGGAAGCACATTCCCAACGCGCGACGCCACGTCAAATATGATCGACAAAATGGGCAAAAAACGGTTGCTTTGGCGTTTTTTCGCATTGATACGAAACTGAAGATGAAGACGATTTCCGCACGTCCACGGACCACCCTGATTGCCTTGGTGGCCCTACTCTGCCCTTCCCTTCCGCTCCTTGCCCTGCCAGACGTCTTTGAGACTGTCACATTTGCAGCGCCACCCCATATCACCTACCCCACCAGTGTCGCGGCAGCCCCGACCGGCGAAGTCTACGTGAGCGTCGACAAGAACAGCTCTCTCGACCAGCAGTCCCATCGTGGCAAGATAGTCCGCTGCGTAGATACCAACGGGGATGGCAAGGCGGATCACTTCACGGACTACGTAGCGGATATCGACAGCCCCCGTGGCAGCTGCTTCGTCCATGGTACGCTTTACGTGATCAACCCTCCCTACCTCACTGCCTATCGGGATACCGACGCGGACGGAATTGCAGATGAAAAGAAGCACCTGGTCACGGGGCTCGGTTTTGATCTCTCCTTCCGCGGTGCGGACCATACCTCCAATGGTGTGAGAATGGGCATCGATGGCTGGCTTTACATGGCGATCGGTGATTACGGTTTCCTTGAGGCAAAGGGAACAGACGGCTCCACGGCCCACCTTCACGGAGGAGGAGTGGTCAGGGTCAGGCCCGATGGATCCCATCTGGAACTCTTCTCACTCTACACCCGGAATATCTACGACGTGGCGATCAGTCCCACACTGGACCTGTTCGCCCGGGACAACACCAATGACGGCAAGGGATGGAATACCCGGCTGCACCAGTTCGTTGCACTCGGAAACCATGGGTACCCCCGACTCTACAAGAACTTTCCTGATGAAGTCATCGAACCTCTGGCCGACTACGGTGGAGGCTCAGGAACAGGAGACCTCTTCCTAGACGAACCAGGAATCCCGGCCGCCTACAACAAGCAGCTCTATACCTGCGATTACACCACTCAGGGTGTTTATCGCCATGAACTGAAACCCGTTGGTGACACCTATCAGGCAGGCCAGGAAAAATTCTTTGCCATCAAGGCCATCGACATGGATGTCGACGGCCAATCCAGGCTTTTCGTCTGTGACTGGAACGGCGGTGGCTACCGCTTTGACAAACCGGATGTTGGATCGGTCACACTGATCAAGGCCAAGGGGTATCAGCCCTCTGGATTTCCCGACCTCCATACCGCCGACAAGACGGCCCTCATCAGCCACCTCAAATCAGACAGTGCCGTCCTGAGGCTCAATGCCCAGCGGGAAATCCTTTCAAGAGGTCCTTCCGGCTACTTCCCGAACCAGCTTTCATCCATCCTCAAGGACGACTCACTGACCATCGAGGTTCGCGTGGCGGCACTCTTTACCCTCAAGCAGCTTCTTGGAGCCCGGGCCAACCCTGTCCTAGCCTCGGCCATCAACGATTCTTCTCTCAGGGAACATGTGCTGAGGGCCATGGCGGATCTGCCGGACGCACTGGACAGGATTGATACAAGCCTCTTCACCCGATCACTCACCGACGAGGATCCGCGCGTCCGGCTTCAGGCAGTGATTGGATTGTCCCGCCTCGGTGCCGCCTCATCCGCACCCGAGATCCTCCCACTTGGCCTGCCAACCACCGAGTCCGCTGACGGCATTCCACGCCAA
>CAZKNW010000066.1:0-11963 GCA_964554035.1 uncultured Verrucomicrobiota bacterium | reverse complement strand
TTCGCCAACACCGACAAGGACGGCTCTGTCTTCTCTTCAGACGCCCTGCCACTGGTGGTTCCATCTGCTGCGGAGTTTGAACAAAGCGAGTTCTTCGTCCGCTACGGAAGAAAGTATGTCAGGGGCAGGGTGACGTCCCTCTCGTCCGCTGACACGGTGGCTCCCGAGGTCTCTGTTGCACTCGCAACCCAGGTCCTGGGTTCCCGCAATCATGCCCTCGTGGATGTCGGCCTTTCCGCCTTGATCGAGGATGACAGGGATGCCGCCCCGTCGGTTGAAGTGCTTGTCTTCAGCAACGAGGCGGAGGATACGCGGGGATCCGGAAACACTTCATCCGATGCCCTGATCGGAGCTGATGGCAGTGTGTCGCTGCGTGCCGAGCGTTCGGGCAGGGGCGACGGACGCATCTACCTTGTTGTCGTGGTCGCCACCGATAACGCCGGAAATACGGGATTCGATTGTGCTGCAGCCGTGGTTCCCAAGTCCAATGGGAAGAAACATCTGGCAGGTGTTGCGGCCGCGGCACTCCTGGCTGAAGACGATTGCATTTCAACGGGAGGTGATCCTGCTGGATTTGAGCTGATTGCCTCAGGCTCCTTCTAGGAGTAGGTTTCCAATCAAGACGCCAGGAGTGGCAGGGCGAAAGCTCTGCCCCATTCTCTTGCCTACAAGGCGCAAAGGAGGTGACGCATTTCGTCCTCAAGCTCGGATTCCTCCCCGACGATGGCGTGGATCTCTTCCCTGTAGATATCGCGGAAGCGTTTTCGGAGGCGGTGCATGGCTGTCTTGACGGCACCTTCGGACATGGACAGGGAGGAAGCGAGATCCGCGTAGGATTGGCACTGATCCGGTTCGACCAGATGGACGCTGAGCACATTGAAACGTTCTGCCTGGCCTGCCCGCCCATGCTCCTGTTTCAGGCGGAGCAGGGAACGCTCCAGGAGGGTGTTGGCCCACGCCCTGTCATAGAGGAGGTCCGGTGCCAGTTCGTGCACAGGCTCATTCAGGTAGCGTCCCTCGGCGTCTTGGAGATTCAATGAGATGTGGTCAATTCCACCACCCCTCTTTTGTCGTCCGGCATCGCGAATGTGTTTGGCGATGTGGTTCTTCAGGGAGGTCAGGAGAAAGGTCCGGAAACGTCCACGGGAAGGGTCCGCCTGCTGATGGATCTTCTTGGAGAGAAGGTGTTCGAAGAAGCCCTGGGTCAAGTCCGAGGCGTCCTCGGGTGAGAATCCGCTCCTTCTCACAAACGCATAAAGAGGATACCAGTAGCTGTTGCAGATCGACTCGATGGCGCGATCCTTCTCCATACACTGGCTGTCACCGGCAGAGAGAATGACGCTCCAGTGGGTGGTCAGGAACATAGCCTGATTGCTTCCGCTAGATGATTTGGACATGGGCAGTGTCTGAAGGTCTTTCAGTCCGATATCGTGAAAAGGGTCAAGTCTCTTGCTGGTAGGAGTGGTGGTAGGCGTCCCGCCTGCCGGTTATGGCACCGTCCCGGTGCCAGTCAGATTTGGATGAAACCACGGACCAGAGTTGGGGCGAGACGCCCCAATAACCGGCAGGCGGGACGCCCGCCACCACGCCCAAAACAAAGAGCCCTGCTGAATCAAATTCAGCAGGGCTTGGTGATTCTCGACTGTCCCTAAGAGAGTTATCTCACCTTCAACACACCCCTCATCAGGATGTGGTGGCCTGGGAAGGTGCAGACGTAGGGGTAGTCGCCTGGTTTCTCAGGTGCGGTGAACTCGATGACCTGTTCCTTGCCGTTGTCGAGCAGTTTGCTCGACCAGATGATCTCCTTGCTCTCGGGAACGAAGCCCATCTCGAAGCCCTTGGCTCCGAGGGTCATGGCCTGCATGGCAACGGCGTCCGCCTTGCCGGGATTCACCAGAACGATGTTGTGCGGCATGAAGTCGGGATTGGCGAAGGTCAACTTGATCTTCTTGCCGGCCTTCACGGTCAACTCGGGTGTGTCATAGCGCATCTTCTCCACCACGGTGGCGATGCGGATCTCGGTCAGGTTCGGACCGTCCTTGAGGATGCCGGACTTCTTGACGACCTCGACCACCTCTTCCTGCTCCATTCCGGCACCGGCGGCCGGATCGGCATTGAACCAGTGATGTTGCACGGTCTGTGCCGCGATGTGGGCATGTGGCTCGGGAGAATTCAGGACGATGTTCAGCAGTTCCGTGTCACGTACGTTGTGTTGCTGATGAACCCAGAGTGCCTCCAGCAGGTGGTGGGCGTCCGACTTGCTCTTGGGATCAAACTGCTTCATCCACTTCCTGGTTGCTGCAATGACCTCCTTGGAATCCCGTTCGCTCAGCTCGACACGGGTGCGATGACGCACGCCATCGATGGGATGCTTGAGGTTTTCGAGCAGGGCGGCGATGGGTTGCCCGTCGATCTTGACGGGCTTCTGCAAGGGGCGGCCCTTGGCAACCATCCGGTACACCCGGCCGTGCTTGTGGTCGCGGTTCGGATCACGAACGTTGTGTTGCATGTGTCCGATGATGACGTTGTGCCAGTCGGAGATGTAGAGCGCGCCATCCTCACCAAAGATGGCATCTGTGGGGCGGAAATTCTTGTCGCCGCTCATCATGAGTCCCATGGATTCCTCGGTCTCGGTGGAACCATCGGGGAGGACCTTGGAGACCTTGAGTTCTCCACCGTTGGGTTCGCCCCAGACGTGGCCATTCTCTGGATTGCGGGCCAGGGCATATTGCTTGATCCCGAGAAAGCCGATGGCGTTGCAGATGAGGAAGTCACCCTGCATCTCCTCAGGGAAGTTGGCGCTGGAGATCACCTCGTTCGCGGGAACGGGGCGGACCTCCTTCTTCAGGAGTTCATGCATCTTCCATCCCTTGCCTTCGGGGCGGACCTGATAGGCGCGGCCTCCGGTTCCATCCGTCGCGTAGTGATAACCCCAATAGTCGAAGGCGATCCCGTGGGGGTTGGGGCTGTTGGCGCCGTGCAGGGCAATGGTGTAGCGACGCGGATCAAAGCGATACATGCCTGACTGGGTGGCCTCGAGGCTGGGGCCCCAGGGATGCTCGTGATTGTGTTGCAGGAAGATTCCGCTTTGCCAGTAAAGGCCACCGTCGGGTCCAAGGATCAGGTTGTTCGCGGCATGGTGGGTATCGGAGGACCCGATTCCCTGAAAGATCACGTGGCGTTCATCCGCCTTGTCATCGCCATCGGTGTCCTTGAGGAAGATCAGGTCGGGCTGTGACGTGACGATGACGCCGCCGTTCCAGAACTCGAATCCCAGTGGGTTGTGGACCCTTGCGAACTCAATGACCTTGTCGGCCTTTCCGTCACCATCCTCATCGGGAAGGATGAGCAGGGCGTCGTTCATTTCCTTTAGCGGTTCCCACTTGGGGTAGGTGGGCCATGCGGAGACCCAGAGGCGTCCCTTGGTGTCGACCTGCATCTGAACCGGGTTGACCAGTTCAGGGAAGGTGGCTTCATCGGCAAAGAGATTGACCTCGAAGCCGTCGCGAAGGGCCATGTGCTTCAGGCCTTCCTTGCCGCTCACATAGTTGAGGTTGCCCTCCTTCATCGCGTTCGAGCTCTTGCTGCCGCCACCAACGTTGGAGATGACCTTGATGGGGGCAGGGACGTTGCTGTCGTCGACTTTGAGATCCTTGCCCTTGGAGCGGGCCCAGATCAGCTGGTCTCGGTTGGCGGTCATGGCATCGAGCATGGAAAGTTCGTGCTGCAGCACGTCGGCATTGGTCTGTCCGTTGACAAAACTCAGGGTCGAACGACCACCCCAGACGTCGTTTCCGTCTGTTGCGCGATATCGGTTGTGCCAGTGCCAGTTCTTCTCGAGGACTGCTTCGCGGATGGGTTCCAATGACGATGCGGCCACGACCTTTTTGTTGAGCAGCTCACTGCCGATCACCTCGGAAAGCTTGCGGTTGCCCTCGGCGTTCAGGTGGACTCCGTTGATGGTCAATGGCTCGTCAATTTCCTCGTAGAGTTTCAGGGTTGGATTGAAGAGATCCACAAAGGCGACACCAGCTTCCTCGGCGGCTTCCCTGGTGGCCTTGGTGTAGGCGGCAAGACGCTCGTTGTTGGCGCTGCCGTCCGGGAGATTCGGATCATTCAGATCTTCATGGGCGATCGGGCTGAAGAGCACAATGCGTGGAAAGGACTTTCCATTGGCCCGGGAACCACGGGTCTTCTCGATGAAGGACAGGAGCAGCTTCTTGTAGTCATCCGCCTTCTCAACCCCGTCGTACGATTCATTGTAGCCAAACATGGCGAAGACCACATCGGCACCCACATATCGGAGGTAGTCGGTCATGTGGGTGAATCCCTTGCTGCGCGGATAGTGGTTGGGACGGTCACCTGTCAGGCTCATGTTGCGGAAGTGGACGTCGCGGCCCTTGAGCTCGCTTTGCAGGACGGTCTCCATCCAGCCATCATGCTGCATGCGGTCGGCCAGTCCATTTCCAACAATGGCGACGGTGTCGCCCTTCTGGAACTTGAAGGGCAGGGGATCCTTGTATCCGGCCGGAACCTTGGCCAGTTCGGGCTCCGGTTCGGGCGCTGGTTGGCGGCGTCCACTCGGAACGTTCTCCGCAGGCTTGCCGGGCTTTCCGTCGTGGGCGAGGTAGGTCAACTTGCCCTTGTCCGCGATGGCGATGACCACGGAGCCCTCGGGTGCCTTGATTCCCTTCTGCACGTAGACCTCCTTGCGATTGCCATCGAGCAGCTTGAGGCTGAAACCTTCGAGCCGGCTGGCGAGACCATCGGCGCGGTTCCAGACCTGTACCGTCTCGATCTCCTTGGCACTGCCCAGATCGAGTTCCCACCAGGGATCCTTGCTGCCCTTGCCCTCGGTGTGGGTCTGGCCCTTGGCACCGTAGCTGGGATTCTTGTTCCCATCGATGGCCCGAGGGGCATCGCCCCCAGAGCTGGTGCTGGCCTGGGTGGCCTTTCCGGATCGGGCGATGTTCTTGCCACCGCTGATGACCTCCACCTCATTGAGGGTGAGGATTTTTTTCTTTCCGGGGAGCTCAATACGGACGAATTGCGCATTCTTTCCAGCGGCAAACGCAGAGAGCGAACCTGCCGTAAGAAGGAGCAGAACAGACCTTGAAAAGGTCCTGAGGAGGCCGCGACCCGAAGCAAAAGCGGGTCGCCCATTGGAATGGGAGCTGAATGAAGACTGCATTTGGGAAAAAATGATCGGAGTCGGATACCAAGTTGAAGCGCATTTGCAAACCCAACTTTGTATTCCGGTAGGGTGGACGACCGGGGAAATCACGGGATTCGGTTGAATTTGTCAGGAGTCTCTTTTTGTACAGGAAGCACAGGATTGATCACTGGATCCAGGCTGGAAAGGGACTGAAACACGCATTTTGAAGATGTTTCGCGACTTTTGAGGGGAAAGGGACAGCACAGGGCAAGGGTCTTGCTTGCACCTGCGCATCAACAGCGAGAAGAGCCCAGATTCGGTTTCAAGACAGGCATCGCCAAAACAGGAGATGGTTCCCGAGTCGCCGATCACTGCCCAGGTTCGACGGGGAATCATCCTTTTCGGTGCCATCCTCGCGATTGGAACGTCGGGCTACCAGATGCTGGGGGATTTCGGGTTTCTGGATGCCCTCTACATGACCGTGATCACGGTCTTCACGATCGGCTATGGAGATGCCGGCATCGACAGCATGGGAGAAAAGATTTTCACCATGCTCCTCATCGTGCTGGGGTCCACCGCCGGGTTGTATATTGTCGGTGGACTGATCCGGACCCTGGCGGAAGGAGAGATCAATCGTGCCATTGGAAATCTTATGAACACGCGCAACATCGGAAACCTACAAAACCACACGATCATCTGTGGCTATGGCCGGATCGGCCAGATGCTCGCCCGGGAACTGTCGGAGCAGGGAGTCGAGTTTGTCGTGATCGACCAGAATGAATCCCGGATCAACATGGCGCAATCGGAGGGTTTCCTGACCATCTCGGGATCGGCCGAAAGCGATGAGGCGCTCATGAAGGCGGGTGTGGAAAGGGCGGCCGTTCTTGCCACTGTTTTGCCCGAAGACAGCGTCAATGTGTTCATCACCCTGACCGCCCGCAACCTCAATCCCAACGTCAAGATCATCGCCCGCGGCGAACAGCCCACCACGGAGAAGAAACTGCGTCAGGCCGGAGCCGATGAAGTGGTTCTACCGACCTCCATTGGTGCCTCAAGGATTGCCCAGAGCATCACGCGTCCCACCATCATGGAGTTTTTGGGCGACAGCCAGCGCAAGGCCCTGCTCAGTCAGGAGCTGGCGGCCCTGGGAGTGGAGCTCGATGAGCTGGTGATTGCCGAGAACGATGAATACTTCGGTCGCAGCATCGGGGAGTTCGAGCAGAAGGCGGAGGCGAATTTCGTCGTGCTGGCCGTCAAGCGTGCCGACGGCTCTATCGTTCAGCATCCGGGTCACGAATTCATCCTCGAGCCGGGTGACAGCATCATCGTGATCGGCAATGGGGAGAACCTTCCGTCCAAGATCCGCTCTCATGTATCGACCAAGAGTTTGGTATGAGCCGACACGCTATTTCCTGGGGCTCCTGAATGCTCTCGAAGTTCCGTTTGGATCGAACGAATAGGCCCCGACATCCTTTCTTCCAGCCCTTGGTTTTCCACTGAAGTCGTCCTCAGGGAGAAGGGTGGAGTCGGCTGCTCCGAGCAGCTTGGAACCTGTCAGCGGAAAGAACATTCGTAGTTCCTTCGCTGCGTCTCCAGTCTGATTGGCAATGATTCTCACGTGTCCTGCCTTGGGAATACGGAATGAATTGGAGGTGAAGACCGCGTTGTTGGCGACGATCACTTCGCCGCTGGGAGCGCCCTTCGGTGGATCGACTCGAATTCCGGCTCCCTTGGATTGCACGATGGTGTTGTTGATGATCCGAAGGTTTCCAACCGAGGCGCTCTGATGGTTCATCGAACGAATTCCATCGGCCCTGGCCTGGAAGATGATATTGTTTCGGATGATCGCATCGGAGGCGGCCTGGATTCCATTGTTGCCACTGAGTGAAATCTGATTGCGCTCGATGACGTTGGGCGGATTTTCATCGGTGCCATAGACCGTGATGCCCGGGTATTTCGTGTTGTGGATGACATTGTCCCGGATGATGTTGTTGTAGGACCCGTCCTTGATCTCGATGCCATCCCCCTGACTCACGTTGTTGCCGATCAGATCGTGGATGTCGTTCTGTTCGATGATGGAATCTTTGAAGACGGTTGTCGTCCTGCCTGCCTTGTCATTGTTGCCTCCAAGGTAGAATCCTTCACCGTGTCCGGAGGTGTGATGGATGTGGTTTCCCTTGAACCACATTCTCTCGTAGACGTTGTCCGGGTTGTTGCAGGTCACGGCGGCGCCACCCGTGTGATGGATGTGCAGCCCCATCAGCCAGATCCCTCTTGTGATCCTGTCCCCTCGTCCACTGATGCGAATCCCGGTGCTTCCGCCAGTGATCTCCAGGTTCTCCAGAGTCAGGTGTTGTGCCCCTTCCAGGTTGAATGAGTTCTGTCGGTTGTCTGGTCGCTTGAAGAAAGCGGGATCTCCAGCGTCGGTCCGGATGGTAATGCGGTTCTTTTCCTCGCCCACATAAGAGAGGGTCAGTTTCCTTGCGTCTGAATAAATGCCGCCCTTGAGCACCACGATATCTCCTGGCTTGAGTCCACTGCCATTCAGGGTCTCGAACCAATTGTCTTTCGGACCCAGGTGGATCTCCTCCGCGATCAGCCCTCCTGCAAACTGTGCCATGCAGACAAGGATTCCGAGTATTCGTTTGATTGGCTTCATTGGGTGATTCCTATTTTTCAGGCTGGGACGGCTGTTTGTCATCCTGGAAGTTTTTGATACCCGGCCTGGGGCGTTTTTAGGATTTCCTTGAAGAATGCTTTCCCAATAGCGTCATGCGGTAATCCCCATGAGATCCATTTCCAAATTGTTGCTCCCTGTTTTTCTTTTCGGTTTCGTGTCCCTGCTGCACGCAGCGGGCCGTCCCAACATCATCTTTGTCCTGGCCGATGACCTTGGTTATGGGGATGTGCAGGCCCTGAATCCCAAGTCAAAGATTCCGACGCCCAACCTGAACCGCCTGGCGGAGGAGGGCATGACCTTCAAGGATGCGCACTCGCCTTCCGCGGTCTGCACGCCAACGCGGTATGCGACCCTGACGGGGCGGTATTGCTGGCGCAGCAGGTTGAAGTCAGGCGTCCTCAATGGCTACGGAGCCCCACTCATTGAAAGGGACCGTGCCACGGTGGCCTCTCACCTGAAGGCAGGGGGCTATCATACTGCGGTGGTGGGCAAGTGGCACCTGGGCCTCGGCTTCAAGAAGGACTCCGAGGGGAACTGGGACTGGAACCAACCGCTCGACTATTCGCCCATCGATGCCGGATTCGAGAGGTCCTTCGTGATTCCAGCCTCACTGGATTTTCCTCCTTACGTTTACATCGAGGGACACGAGATCACCGGGAAGCCCGATCGCACCCAGGAGGCTCAGAAGTTCCCGGCCTTTCTGAGAAAAGGCGAACTCGGATCCGACTTCACGCCGATCGACTGCCTGGACCGCCTGACGGATGAAGCGTCGAAGGAGATCAAGGTGAGTGCGGGAAGGATCGTCCTTTCTTTCTCTATTTCCCTCTGACGGCTCCGCACAAGCCGGTGATGCCGCATCCCCGCTTTCAGGGGAAATCCAAGCTGGGTCCCTATGGTGATTTCGTTATGCAAGTCGATTGGGTGATGGGGGAGGTGCTCAAAGCGGTGGAAAAGGCCGGTATCCGGGACAACACGCTCATCATGTTCACCAGCGACAACGGATCCTTCATGTACCGGGAAACCGACAAGAACGCGCCCCACCACATGAACGACGAAGGGGAACAGCGATATTTCCAGGGTGACCATACTGCCAATGGCCCCTTGCGCGGCACCAAGGCCGACATCTGGGAAGCGGGGCACCGCGTTCCCTTCTTTGCCCGCTGGCCCGGTGTCATCAAGCCCGGCAGTGAGACCAGCCGGACCATCTGTCATGTGGATCTTTTTGGCACGGCTTCGGAAGTGGCAGGATTGAAGATGCCTTCCTCCCGCGAGGCGGCCCAGGACAGCTTCAGCCTGGTGCAGCTCTTCAAAGGCAGGGAAACGGCCTTCAAGCGTGCTCCGGTCATCAATCATTCAGGCTCCGGGATGTTTGCCATTCGCGATGGTGACTGGAAGCTGGTGTTGGGCAATGGATCGGGTGGACGCGAACAACCCAAGGGACGTCGATTTGAGGGCCCATGGCAGCTTTTTCACCTGGGAGAAGACCTGGGCGAGACCCACGACCGAGCCCGTTCCGAACCGGAAGTGGTTGCCAAGATGGAAGCCGCCCTGTTTAAGATCCTCGCCGACGACCGAAGCCGGTAACTTGGCCCATTGATGTTGATGAACTGCATACTGCAATGCCTTCTGGTTGGAAGAAGACTCCTGGGTCTTCTGGCCTGCCTCTGCCTTGTGCCCTCGCTCTGGGCTGAAGGCGGTGCCTTGTCCTCCGCGTTCAAGGACCACTGCACCAAGTGCCATGGGGAGAAAGGGAAGGTGAAGGGCAAGGTGAACCTCCTGGAACTGAAGGATGATTCCGCCCTGCTGGCCAATCCGGATCTCATCCATGACCTGATCGAAGTCCTGGATCAACAGGACATGCCGCCGGAGGAGGAACCGACCCTTGAGCCAGCCCTTCGGAGCAGGATGATCAGCGAACTCAAGGACCTGCTGCAAAGGGCGCTTTCCGGAGGCTCCTACGCCCATACGCCGGTACGCCGCATGAACCGCTTTCAGTACAACAACGCGGTGCAGGATCTGTTTGAACTGACTCCTGTGGTCTTCACCCTCCCGGAGCGGATGCTGCGTGAATATGGCTACTTCAAGCCGGAAACCGGACGCATGCCGAACCAGGTCAAGGCAGGGAGCCGTCCGCTTGGAAAGTCCCAGTTGATTGAGAAGCGGCTCGCCGGTGTGGCGCCGTTCCCCCAGGACCTTCGAGCAGAACATGGTTACGACAACCGGGGCGACCATCTCTCATTGTCTCCACTGCTCATGGAGTCCTTTCTTCAGCTCAGCCGATCCATCGTCGAGAGCGATGACTTCAATCCCAAGACCTGCGGCATCTGGAACCGCTTCTTTCGGGAACCAGAGGCGGTGAGCGGGAAGGAGATCAGGGATAGGCTCCGTCCCTTTCTCACGCGTGCCTTCCGGCGTCCTGTCGACGTGGACACCCTGGATCGTTATGTGGGGCATGCGATGGCGAGGCTGGAGGATGGGACGGGTTTCATTGATGTGATGAAGGAGGTGGCCTCGGCGGCGCTGGCTTCGCCCAAGTTCCTGTATCTCTATGATGAGGCCGGGCAGGAAACGTCGGTACCCGTGGATGACTTTGACCTGGCGTCGCGTCTCTCCTTCTTTCTCTGGGGAAGCATCCCGGATGAAACCCTGCTGAAGATTGCGGCCAAGGGAAGGCTTACGGAACCAGCGGTGCTGTCCAACCAGGTGGACCGGATGTTGAATGATCCGCGCCTGAAAAGGTTTTGCGACAGTTTTCCCTCACAGTGGCTCGAGCTGGAGAGGATCATCGCCTCCGTGCCGGATCCACAAATGAATCCGGAATTCTACTTCGCCAAGTATCGGGTCAGCATGCACATGATGCTGGAGCCCCTGCTGGTCTTTGAAACGATCCTTGTTGAGAACCGCCCGATCCTGGAGCTGGTGGACTCGAAGTTCAGCTACCGGAGTGAACTCCTGAAGGAGTGGTATCGCAGTGGGGGCCAGTCCAGGAGGATTCCACCGACGGCGATTCCCTTCGAGCGTGTCGAGATCAAGGATCGACGTGAGGGAGGGGTCATCACGACGGCGGCCGTCATGACCATGACCTCCAATCCCATCCGCACGCAGCCCATCACCCGTGGAGCCTGGATGGCGAGCGTCATCTTCAATGATCCACCCAAACCGCCTCCGGCCGATGTTCCTCCATTGCCGGAAAAGGGAAAGGTGGATGAGAACCTAACCTTGAGGGAGCGACTCGACCAGCATCGCAGTCGCCCGGATTGCGCAGGCTGTCATGCGCAGATCGATCCTCTTGGTTTTGCATTGGAGAACTACGGGCCCACCGGAATCTGGCGCGACCAATACAGCAACGGCCGTGAGGTGGATGTCAGTGGAAGGCTCTTCAGGAAGCACTCCTTCTCGAACGTGATTGAGTTCAAGGATGCCATCCTTGCCGAGAAGGACCGTTTCGCCGCCGCCTTTTCCTCGCATCTGCTTTCCTTCGCCCTGGGGCGGGAACTGGATGCCGCCGATCGGCCGGCGGTGGAAAGGATCGTGGCGGAGACGGCGGATGATGACTTCCCGATCAAGGACGTCATCCGTCAGGTTGTCCTGAGTGAACCCTTCCTGTATAAGACAGCTCCCAAGAGACAGGTGGCCCATGCAGAATAACAATCCTCTATCCAGAAGATCGTTCCTGAGGGGAGCCGGTGGTGCCATGCTGGCGCTGCCCTGGCTGGAACAGTTCTCAAGCGCCTCGGCCGCCATCAAGCCGCCCCAGCGCATGGCCATCTACTACGTGCCGATTGGTGTGGTGCGCAGGGGGTTCTTCCCGGGTGAAGGCAATGCCGCGATCCCCAAGTTCACCAGCAACCAGAAGGAGATCGCCAAGAAGGACCTGCCAGTAGGGGTTCATGATTTTGATTTCACCCCGACGCTGAAGCCGCTGGAGCGGGTTCGTGACAAGGTCAGCCTGATCACCGGATTGAACAGGACGTTTCAGAACGGTACCGATGTTCATGCGCAGTGCGCCTCCTGCTTCATGAGCAGTGCCGCGCCCTTCAGCATCAAGTCTTCGGCATGGCCCCTGCAACGTACTCTGGACCACATTGTGGCGGACGAGATCGGACAGGACACGCCCTTCAAGACGCT
>CAZKNW010000065.1:0-12201 GCA_964554035.1 uncultured Verrucomicrobiota bacterium | reverse complement strand
CGCGAACATGCCACAGTATGGCGAGGCCAACGTGGGACACCTCGTTGACCTATTCCCAAAGGTCGACCAGTTGGAATCGACTTCCATTCCGGAGATAACCGACATCGAAGCTGCCAGATCGGTTGGGCACAGGATCGTTGGAACGGCCGGATTCAGCTGCATCGCCTGTCATGATTTCAACGGGCAGAAATCCGCCGGTGTCGGCGCACTCGATCTCGTCCATGTCACGGATCGACTTCAGAGGAACTGGTTCCACCTCTACATGCGCAATCCGGCCCGCTTCCACCCCTCCGTGATCATGCCCAGCTACTGGCCCGGAGGGCAGTCCCTCATGCCCAAGGTTCTCAATGGCGACAGCGCCCGGCAGATCGAGGCGCTCTGGCTCTATCTTTCCGATGGATCCAAGGCACCAAAACCGGAAGGACTATCAAGGCAATCCAATGAACTTCGCGTGGCCGATGTGGCGGAGATCGCACGAGGACGAGGAACGGCCGGATTCCGGGGGATCGGCGTTGGTTATCCGGAAGGGATTCACCTGGCATTCGATTCTGAGGAGATGGCGCTTCGACTCCTCTGGAAGGGCGACTTCGTCAACATCGACAACGGTTCCTTCCGGGCTCGCGGTTCGGACCGCATCGAGTTTCCGCCAGGCATTCCCTTCCATCGACTGGAATCCATGGATGCCGACTGGCCCTACAAGCAGAAGTCCGACTACACCTTCCCCCAGGATCATGGCTACCAGTTTCGAGGCTACATGCTTGATGAAATCCGCCGTCCCACATTTCTCTACGAGTATGGCGGGATCCAAATCGAGGATCGATTTGAGGACGTTGCCGGACCCGATGGAAATGCATTTTTTGTCCGGACTTTGAGGTTCCAGACGGAGGCTTCTCCTCCTCCCTTCCACTTTCGTGCGGCTGCAGGCAAATCCATCAAGGCCATCTCCCCACGCGAATTCCAACTGGACCGGCTGCGGCTTCGAATCACCAGCGAAGGACACGAGGCCACGGTCCGCGATGGCGATCCTGCCGAGGCGCTCATCCTGCTCAACCTCCCCAAGGGCCAGTCGGTTCTCACCCTAGAATACCAATGGTAAACCTGCGTTCCATATTGATTCTCCTGAGTCTTCCGATCCTCAGTCTCCAGGCCGAGGAGGACCTCGGTGCCATGTGGGGCACTGCCGAAAAGGAATCGGAGTATTACCCGATCACGGACATCCCGATCCCGGCAACCATTCCCCTTCGGACCGGCAGCTTTGAGATCCTTCCGGATGGGCGCCTCGCAGTAGGCACCCGCAAGGGCGACATCTATTTCGTCAAGGGAGCCTTTGATTCACCACCGAATACGGAGTTCCATCTCTTCGCCACCGGACAGGACGAGATCTTCGGACTGTCCTGGAAGGACGGTGCCATGACCACCACCCAGTTTGCCGAGGTCACCCGGATTTCCGACACCGATGGGGACGAGGTTGCCGACCGTTACGAGACCCTAAGCAACAACTGGGGCTATGCCGAACAGCATGAATTCGCCTTTGGTTCCAAGCATGATCCCGAAGGAAACATCTGGGTGGCCCTGGGGCTCAGCAGCTCCTACTACTCACGCAACCTCTACCGGGGCTGGGCCGTGAAGGTCACCCCGGATGGTCGCATGATCCCTGTCTGCAGCGGACTTCGAAGCCCGGCTGGCGTCGGGCCGAATGCGGAGGGTGTCATGTTCACCATCGAGAGTCAGGGGCCATGGAACGGCAGCTGTTCCCTCAAGCACCTGAAGCCCGGAGGCTTCCTCGGACATCCGGCCAGCTACAACTGGTATCGCTATGCACCCGGCCTGGACGCACCCGCGATTGAACCGAATACCCCTTCAAGGATGCAGGTGGAAAAGAAGCGCATTCCCGAACTGGTCCCTCCCGCCGTGAAGTTCCCCTACATCAAGATGGGACGCTCGATATCCGGTTTCCGGCTCAACCAGACGGGCGGCAAATTCGGCCCCTTCGAGAACCAGATCTTCCTCGGCGACTACACCCTCAGCATCATCATGAGGGCCACCACTGAACAGATCAACGGAGTGTGGCAAGGGGCCTGTTACCCTTTTCGTGAAGGGCTCGCCACGGGCATCATGAACGTGGAGTTCTCACCGGCCGGACAACTGGTCGCCGGTGGTTTCACCACGCATCGGCAATGGCCCGTACGTGGCTCCGAGCCCTATGCCCTCCAACGCCTCGACTGGACCGGGATCACCCCGTTTGAAATCAGGGAGATCAACATCAGGAATAAGGGATTCCTCATCCACTTCACCCAGCCTGTGGACGAATCCACCGCCCTGGATCCCTCCAACTACAAGATCGTCACCTACACCCACAAGTATGCCGCGGGCTACGGCAGCCCCGAGGTCGACCACACCTATCCCAAATCCGTCAGGGCCGAGCTCTTGAACAACGGCTCGTCCGTAATGCTCCAGCTGGACAGCATCGTCGAAGGACATATCCACGAGTTCGACCTGAAGGGTGTGCTTTCGAGGGACGGCAAGCCACTCCTCCACACCAAGGCCTACTACACGGTCAACGAGATCCCGGGGAAGTGACGTGGCTTGGTTGGCATCGTCTCACTTTCGCCCGCGCTCTGGCGAGCGCCACTAACGTAGCCGTCATACCCAGAAGGTGGCTGGATTCGCTCGCCATTCCCTGCCATCATCCGTCCAACCCTTTTTCAACAATTGAAAAGCATGATGCATCGCGTTCGACCCCTTCTCGCCCTCCTACTGTTGCTTCTCCTTGTGAACATTGCAGGAGCCGCCGACAAGCGTCCCAACTTCCTCTTCATCATCAGCGACGACCAGGCGCCCAATGGCATCCATGCCCTGGGCAATCCCATCCTGAAGACCCCTAATCTGGATCGCCTTGTCTCACACGGCACCACCTTCACGCACTGCTTCAACCAGGGTTCCTGGTCGGGCGCGGTCTGCGTGGCCAGCCGCACCATGCTGATCACCGGGCAGACGGTTTATCGGGCCCCGAAAAACAAGGCCTACCTCGACAGTTGGGCGCACGCGAAAGGGCCCTTGGCCGTGGAGGGCGAAACCGCTGTAAAGCTCTGGCCACAGGTGTTTCGCGAGGCGGGCTACAGGACCTTCCTCACTGGCAAGTGGCACAACAACAATGCCGCGATCCTTCAGGGCTTCTCGGAAGGCAAGGCCGTGGGGGGCGGCTTCTACGACACCAACGAAGGCAAGCGCGTCAAGCCGGAGGACAACCCCGGCTACCTTCGACCCGCACCGGGCAATGACCGCTGGACTCCATGGGACCCCGGTTTCCACGGTCACTGGACGCCCATGGTCAAGGACATCACCCCCGATGGAAAACTCAGCGACGCCTACCAGGCCGGAAAGCACACATCGGAAGTCTACGCGGATGCCGCCGTGGAGTATCTCGGCAAGCTCAAGGGCAACCGTTCACCGTTCTTCATGTATGTTGCATTCAATGCCCCTCACGACCCAAGGCAGGCTCCAAAGGAGTTCGTCGACATGTATCCTGTCGAAAAAATGAAGATCCCCGCCAACTACATGCCGGAACATCCCTTCGACAATGGAGCGATCAAGATTCGTGACGAACTGCTTGCCCCGTTCCCTCGAACCAGGGAAATCGTCAAGACCCACATCGCTGAATACTACGCGATCATCTCGCACATGGATCGGGAGATCGGCCGAATCCTGAATGCACTGGAAGCCAGCGGAGAAGCCGACAACACTTACATCGTCTTCACCTCCGATCATGGGCTCGCCGTGGGCCAACATGGCCTGATGGGAAAGCAAAACCCCTACGACCACAGCATCCGGATGCCCTTCATCATCAGCGGACCGGGAATCCCAAAGGACCGTCGTCTATCAAACCTGATCTACATGCAGAGCGTCTATCCGACCACTTGCGAACTGGCCGGGCTCAGCATTCCCACGACCGTCGAATTTCCAAGCCTTGCCAAGCTGGCGAGCGGCAAAGAGAAGCGAGGTGGAGAAAAGAACATCTTCGGCACCTACCTCACCTTTCAGCGGCTCGTCAGGACACCCAACCACAAACTGGTCTACTACCCCGCCCTGGACCGGCATCAGCTCTTTGACCTCAAGAAGGATCCCGATGAAATCCACGATGTCATCAACGACGAAAAGTATACCAAGGTGAAGACCCGACTCCTCAAGACACTGACGAAGCAACGCAAGGCACTGGGAGACGGACAGTTGGACTAGGACAAGACCCCACGACCAAGACCATACCGATGAAACAGGTTCCAATCATTCTCGCCTTCCTTGTCGCCCTCTCCCTTCCCACCTTGGGAAAGGATAAGGGGGAACCCACCAATGCCTCGGAGGCGGCCGCACAGAAGGCGAAAGCAGAAGCTCAGCTGGAGGTGAAGTATCAGGAGTGGGTTCAGTCCCTTTCACCTGAAGAGCAGAAATGGGAGAAGGTCCTGCAGTCCGAGCTGGGCGGATTCTACCTGCCGATTCACAAGCGGGAGAAGGTCGCCGGAAAGTCCAATGCCTGGGATTTCGTGAAGGATGATCCCGCCCTGCCTCGCGTGCTTCTGATCGGTGATTCCATCTCCCGTGCCTATACGCTCACCGTGAGACGCGAACTGGCCGGCAGGGCCAACGTCCATCGTGCACCCGCCAATTGTGGCCCCACGGCAACAGGTCTCCGAAAACTGGATGTCTGGCTGGGCGAGGGAAAGTGGGACTTCATCCACTTC
Source organism: uncultured Verrucomicrobiota bacterium (assembly GCA_964554035.1). Taxonomy (GTDB): domain Bacteria; phylum Verrucomicrobiota; class Verrucomicrobiia; order Limisphaerales; family CAZKNW01; genus CAZKNW01. The sequence goes on along the minus strand of CAZKNW010000065.1, from coordinate 7,465 downwards.
AATTTCGGGATCCACGATCGCAACACGGCCATCAAGGACTACACCGAACGCCTCGATGAACTGGTCACAAGCATGAAGGGGACAGGGGCCAAGGTCCTGTGGTCCAACACGACGCCGCTACCGGATGTTCCCTCCAAGAAATACACAGCCGTATCCATCCTGGACCGCAATGCAGCTGCAGCGAAGGTGATCAAGGCCCACGACGTTCCGATCAACGACCTCTTCTCCGCCATCACTCCCCACCTCTCCGAATGGCAACGCCCCGACGACTGCCACTATCAGGAGCCCGGCAATGTCTACCTTGGGAAACAGGTGGCCGCCTTCATCGGGAGGCAGTTGAAAGAGAAGCACTAATCTTCAAACCGCAGCCACCCAAAGCGCGACGGATGATGAGCGGTCCCAACGCCGGTTGGGCTCCATGCGTAGAACTCGCGGCCTGAGGTATCCTTGCGATAGAGGTTCAGTCTCCAACGACTTTCGATCGTCGGGACCTTTCCTCCCAAGGCTGAGAGAGGGATCCTCATCTCGGTCGTCCAGACCCCGCGCTCCTTGTCCACATGCACGGCGGATGCAAACCCGCTGTTCCACTCGAGGCTTTTCCCAGGTTGATCGATCTTCAGGTCCAGACTCTCCCCGGTCGGAGCCACTTCATACTCGGTGTAGCTCTTGACCTTGTCCGGATCGGGGCCGATGAAGGCCTCCACCACATCCCGGTCCCATAGCCCTGCGCGTTCTCCTTCCTTCAGCGCAGGCTCGAAGACGGTCAATTTCTTGAACGGGGTTTGATAGGCCAGGTAGAGGTGCGTATCCGACCAAAGGATCCTCACCGTGGTCGCTGCCTTCGCATTCACCTTGCCACTGCGCAACGACTGTTCAATCAACACCGGACTGGCAGTCTCCCAGGCAGCCTCGTCCGCCATCACGTCCAAAACCACATCTCCCTTCAAGCGCTTCGCTACAGCCATCGGTGGCGGCAGCGCCCTGACAAGGAGGCGGCGTGCATTGTCAAAGTAGACCTTCCTGAGAACGTCAGCCGGTAGATTTACCGCATCGATGGTCCACTCACCCTGGATCGGAGTCATGTGCTCGAATCCACGGTCGCTGGTTTCCATCCATCTCCAGTGTTTCCTGTAGAACTCAACCGCATCCTCATCCGAGGGGGGGGGCCCCTTCCCTCCCGACCCCAGAATCAGATTGTCGTAGACCATGAAGTCCGTTGCAAAAAGGATCCTGTCCTGATGACGGGTGAAAAGGTTCCTGACCTTGGCCGGCTCATGACGTCCCAACTCAGGCACACGCGCCGCCAGGTCCACCATCATGTTGGGATAACGATCCAGCCATCGTCCCACGGTTTCAATGTCCTCGGGATTGTTGGCAAAGTGAACGCAGACAAAGGTGGTCTTGGGATGTCGCTCGATCACCCGATTCCGCGCCTCCAGCAGGGCCTCGCGACTTGGGTATTTGGAAGGATCGCCGAACCACCAGGACTTTTGGTCCTTCAACTCCGTCCATCGTTCGTTTTTCGCATTGTAGGGCTTCCAGAAGGCAAGCGGATCCGCCACGTGGATGGAGACGGGCAACCCCAGTTCCCCACATCTTTTCCACACCGGATCCAGTTTCGGATCGTCAATCAGGATGAGCTTGTTGTCCTTGTCGCGAAGATAGAGACCGAGCCGCTTGTATTCCTTCAACCCGGCGGCACCCAGTCGATGTGCCTCCTCGACCTGACGTACGGCCCTTTCACTGAAGTCCGGTGCACCCCAGTCGGCATAGTTGAGATTGAAGTAGTGGACAAACCTGTCCGGATAAAGCCGATCCGCCATGGCCTTGTTCCTCTCAAAGGCCGAGGTCTTCCCCTCCGAATGCGTCACATAGCCACCGCTCAGGTTCGCACCCACACCCATGCCCACGCGATCCATGATCCCCACGGTGCGCTTGAAATACTTCTCACCCGTTCCCACGTGCATGTGTAGGTCGATGAGACGTCGGTCCTTCCTCCATTGGTCCGGGGATTTGTTGTCCGCTTCCTGCGAATGAAGCGGAAGGCAAGCGACGCTAAGCAGCGCCGCCAAAAGTAATTTCATCTTCATGGTCTCTGGATTCTCAACCTTCCCTGAGGGTCAACAGGTAGGCAATCAGGTCGGAAAGTTCCTCGTTGGAAAGGGCCTGTTCCAGACCGGCGGGCATCAGGGACATCGTGGCCGCCTGAATTTCCTCGATATCGGACCTCGGGATCACCTGGGTCTGCCCGGCCACATTGACAACATGGACGCCCGCCTCGTCCTCACTCGCAACGCGTCCTGTCAAGATCTCTCCATCCTTCAGGCTGACATTCATCGGCTCATACTCCCGCGCAAAGGTGGCGCTGGGAAAGACGATTGCTTCCAGCAGGTCCCTGGTCGTCCGGATGCTCCCGATGCTGGTCAGGTCTGGCCCGACCAAGCCTCCCTCGCCCCGCACCGCATGACAGACGGCACATGCAGCCTTCTGAAAGGCAGCACGCCCCCTGTCGGGATTTCCATCGAGGAGTCCCGACTCCAGTTCAGCCAGACGACCTTCCATTTCATCGTGGGTCTTTCGGAGCCTGGCTACCAACTGCGTCGCCAAGCGACTGACCTGCGCATCTTCATATCGCGCGGCAGCTGTCTCGACCTGTCCCGGTTCAAGCCCCGGCAGACTCGTGGCCATGGCGAGGCGATTCATCATTGCCCTGCCAGAGGCAACATCCCCCGTCTTGCTGATCGCCTCAAGCAGCGGCACCATTTCCAGCGAGCCCGCTTGTTCCATCAGGGGAACCAGACGCCGCGCCTGTCCAGCACCCAGGTCGCCGGCAGCCAGCGAACGGGCGGCAATCACCCGCTCCCCGACCTGGACAGAGGGACGAAGTGAATCCGCCAGGACGTCAAAGACCGGATCTGGAAGTGGCTTCTTCCACTTGGAAAGAACAGAAGCGACACCCAACCTCAGCGACCGCTCCTGCCTCGAATCCTCCAACAATTCCGTCAGTCGTGGAGCCAATTCCTTGAGCTGATAGTCAGCGACCACTTCCACCGCCACCCGCTTCACACTGGCCTGTTCATGATCCAAGGCCTTCGCGATTCCCTGCCTCCAGCTGTCTGGAACATTCTTGGGACGTACACGAGTCAAGGCAGACAAGACAGCCGTCAGAACCTCCGGAGTTGTCTCTCTCTTCACGAGGGACTTGCCCACCAAATCCTGAATCTCTGGAACTCCGGAGAAAGCCACAATGATGTCCTCAAGCGATCCTGCTGATTCTCCCGAGTCCAACAGGGATTTCAAATACCCGGCAATCGGACCACTCCACTTTCTTTCCGTCGCGATCCGAATGGCCTGCTCGCGCAAGGAGGGATCGAGAGAGGCGACGTGTGGCGCCACTTCCTCAGCGGTCAACCTGCCATCCTTCATCTGGTCCAGCGCGATCAGGGTTCCTTCCCTGACTCCCGCGCTTTCGTGCGCCCATCCACGACGCGTCGCCTCCGCATCGCCCAACTCGATCAGGGCAAAGATGAGCGAGTGCCGGAGAAACCGATCTCCTGCCTCCACCAACCCTTCGAGCAATGAAGGAACGGCATCCACGTTCCCAATCCTTCCCAGAGCAACGGCACATTCACGGCGCACCGCGGGTTGATCAGACCCCAGGTGATCCATCAGTATGGAAACCACCTTTGCATCACGATGTGTTCCAATGCTCTTCGCGGCCACCAGTCGAACGCTGAAGCTCTCATCATCCATGGCATCTCGAACCATGGCCCTGGCACTCTCGGAATGAATCCGCGTCAGCACCCAAAGCGCATTCCTCCGTGCGCTTTCATCCTTTCGTTTCAGGACTTCGCGAAGCGATTCCAACACTTCATCACCTCGCTTCGAAAGCTCCTGAATCACCCAATCCTGGACAACAGGCCTTGGATCGTTGAGATACATCACAAGGTCCTCGGTCTTCCTCTTCTCCTGTCGCAGGGACATCCCATAGGGATCGTAGGGCGATGAGGCACCCTTTCGCGAAATCCGGTAGATGGCGCCACGGACCTCCGGCTTTTCGATGCTGGAAGTGGGACAGCCATAAAGAAACCAGCCACCGGTATCCACCACAAACAAGCTGCCATCGGCATCCTCAAAGACGTCGGTGAAATGCGTGTAGGGACTTGAGGATTCCAGGAACACCTCGTCGCTGGAACGGAACCCGGCGCCTTCCCGTTCCACCTTCAGGCGATAGACTCGATGTGTGTTGAATTCGCAGAGAAAGAGGTTGTTGCGATACGCCTCACCCAAGGCACCACTTCGAAGCCGGGTGATTCCCGCAGGTGCAACCCAGCCTCTTCGGCTGACGGGAGGAAGGAGAGGATCACTTGTCTGGGGTAGCTCCGCACCCCTACCTCGATTGAGATTGTACTTCGCTCCGTGCAGCCAGAAGAGGACGGCATCGTGGCGGCCATTGAAGTTGTCGTAGACGGCAACCGTGCCGAAGGGCTCTCCCTCCGGTGAAAAGGCAACCTCCATGGGATTGGCGAGTCCACCATGGGCGATGTCGATGGAATTGGATCCATCCGGCCATGAAGAGAAGACACCAGGTGCACGACTCGGCCAGGGTCCAGACAGGTCAAACCCGGGCGTCGTATCCCCCAAGGTCCAGCCATGCTGGCCACCACACCAATACAGACGACCATCAGGCCCCAGCACCGGACCATGAAACGCCGACGACATCCCATTGAAACCAAACTTCCCGTTGATGGGTTCCTGAACCTCAGCACGTCCATCGCCATCCCGGTCCTCCAGCCTCCAGATGTAGGGAGGGGAGCAGACATACAGCGCACCGTCATGCCACTGGGCTCCGTTGGGCAATACCATGTCCTTCGCGAACACCGTCGACTTGTCAAAGACACCATCCCGGTCCTCATCCTCCAGCATCAGGATCTGGTGCGGACGCTTTTCCAGCAACTCCGGCGCCTTGGCATTGATCCCAGCCGATTCCGAAATGAACATCCGACCACGATCATCCACACAGGCCAGCATCGGATGCTTGAGCAAGGGAGGCGTTGCCACCGGACGGATCTCAAAGCCATCCGGCACCTTCAAGGGTGGCACTCGAAAATCTCCCGTGTCGGCAGGAACCAGCCGCAACGACCGAAGCCGGACCCATTCCCCCGCCTCACCTTTGGGACCAAAACCAAAGTCGTGATCGCCAGCTGGCAGATCCACACTCCCCAGGACGAACCTAGCAAAGCGATCTCGCCCACCGGTGGTGCGGATCGGAGCCGTCTTCAGGCTGTTTCCATCAAGTGAGAACCGGACGGACTGCTGTTGCCTTCGCTCCACATCCGGCATCGCCCATTCAACATGGATGTCGTAGCGCCCTTCCCGGACCGCCTTCAATGACCACACCGCTGCGTGCGAAGGCATCTTCCATCCCTCCAGCGAACCATTCCCCTTCTGCAGATTCATTCCAGGACCATGTAATGATGCGGTCGATGGAAGCAGGGTCAACACACCATCCTTGCTGGCGAAGACCGGGCGTGGCTCATTGCCATCCACATCGGCGCGTGGAGCCAGCTTCGAGCCGGAGGGCTCCACCCTGAAGGCATCCATCTGATCCAGACGGGAGGCCCCTTCCGGGATCAGGAGAATTCGCCGCAGATCAAAGAGGTCGCTGCCCCGAATCTTCTCCACCGGAGAGAGCGACAGGTTGATGGAAGACCTGGGCAGAAAGATCTCCCCGATCGACGCCAGCTTGAACTTCCCCCACCCACCTGAGGAGGCAACCTTCGATGTCAGTTGGGCGGAGCCATCCTGGTTCGAGATCAGGAATTCCTGCCCGGCACAGGCGTCATCGGCGGCCCACTCGATGAAGACCACATATTTTCCCGGCTTCACCTTTCTCAACATCCACATGGCCCGGTCGTTCCTGGTCTTCCACCAGGCCAAGGCCTTCACGCTGGGATTCACCCTTGGCGACTCCCCATCCACAACCGCCTGCTCCACGCCTAGGGCCAGGGAATGATCCTTCTCGGGAGTGATCACGCTCCCCTCCTTCCTGGGACTTGCTGAAGGCGCGGGGACCGGTGTCGACTTCTTCCTTGGCGGATCAGGTGGAAAGGTCTTTGCCGCCTCCGGGCCCAGCACGGAACGAAATGCGGCGATCGTTCCAATCCGTGTCCTCGACTGGCCACCCTTCCAAAGATCCCATCGGGGATCACTGTTCTTCTCGAACCACGCATGAAGACGACCGGAAAGCTGCTCCATCCGATCTGCCTGACCTTTCTCGGATGCGAGGTTGTTCAGTTCGTCCGGATCCTGCCCCAGTGAGAAGAGTTCGCGCGTGGGTTCCTCCCCCAGCCTTTCCACGTACTTCCAGTCCCTTGTTCGGATCGACCTCACGTTCTCAAATTCATAGAAGAGCGTGTCGTCCCATTGCTGAACGGACCTGCCCAGCAAGGTGGGTGAAAAGTCCCGGCCCGGAGACTTCAAGGGCTTGTCCGGCATGGGTAATCCAAGCAATCCAAGCACGCTGGGCATGAAGTCGTAGTTGGTGACAACGTGGTCCTCCACACGCCCCTTCGATATCTTCCCTGGCCAGCGAAAGATCATGGGAATCCTCGTGGTTCCATCCCGCCCATGAAGTGGCTTCGTATGATCCCCCATTCCCCAGAATCCGGCATGCCCGGCGACGGCGCCCTGATCCGCCGCGTAGATCACGATCGTGTCCTCATCCAGATCCAGACGCTTCAAGGTCTCCAGAATCCGCCCCACTCCCGCATCCACGGCAGTAACCTGTCCGGCGAGGTTGCGCCCAATCTCCACATTCCCGATCAAGTCATGCTGGTTTCGCTGCCAGGGATGGATCTTTTCCGGTCTTGGGAATGAAGGCAGCGGATGATCCACATATGGATCCGACCAGGGAGAAGGCACCTTCTCCTTCATTGCTCCGGAAAGTGAATAAGGGCCGTTGTAGGCAAGGTAGAGGAAGAACGGCTTGTCCCGGTTCTTCTCAATGAACTCGATTCCGCGGTCCGTCCAATACTCCGAGAGATGCTTCTCGATGACCTTGGTCTTCCCATCCTCGAGGACCTCCTGATTCAGAAAGCCCTGTGAATGTCCATGGGCCTTCGTCACCCAGAAGGAAAACCCATCCTGCGGATTCAGGTTGTCACCAAGATGCCATTTCCCGGACAGGCCGCAGACGTAGCCTTCTCCATGAAGCACTTCGGGCAGGGTCGTGTATTCCTCCAGGGTGTATTGCGCCAACGGCCCGATCTGCAACCGCCCCGCGGACAGGTAGCGATGCACTCCATGCTGGCTGGGGGTCAGTCCCGTCAGGAAGGTCGCACGGGTCGGCGAACACACCGCATTGTTGGCGAAGGCATTGGAGAACCGAACTCCCTCCGAGGCCATCCGGTCGATGTTCGGGGTCTTGAAATCCGGATTACCATAGCAGCCCAACTGCCAGTCG
>CAZKNW010000064.1:880-12225 GCA_964554035.1 uncultured Verrucomicrobiota bacterium | reverse complement strand
AACCCGACCTGCTCCCTGGAGATAATCGAACAGGTACACGAGAGGAGAAAGTTCCCATCTTCCGTCCGATGGAAATCCCCTGTCCTTCATCTCAGCCAGCACCGCAAACAGAAGTGATGTCCCTTCCTCTTCCTCTCCCTCCTGAACCAGGCACCAACCCATGTCCACCCTGATCGTGAGGGACTGCATCCGGTCGCCTGCCCTCTCCGCCCGTTCCAATTCACGCCTTAGTAGCGGAAGGTTTCTCCTGCGCTTCGCGGACAGGTCTCCCTGGTCATACCCAACATGTTTCAACACTATATCCGTGGTCTGGACCCTTCCTTCGGTTTCCGCGAGAAAGCTCCTTACGTTTTCGTGGATAATTCCCTCGAAGCGCAATCCAGGCAGGTTCCTGAAGACCTTGATCCCTGGTTCCGGGGTGTGCCCCTTCTGGATCTCATACTGAACGGCGATTGCGGCGGCACTGGTTCCCACCGTCAGCGACCTAAGGCGAAGCGCTTCTCCTTCAGGGAAGAAATCATCGCCATCAATTACCATGATCCAGTCCGTCCAAACGCCCTTTAGGGATTCATTGCGGGCCAGGGAAAAATCATCCCTCCATGCCCATTCCCTCACCTCCGCACCATGGGCCTTCGCGATTTCAACCGTGTCATCGGAAGATCCCGTATCCACGACAATGACCCGATCCACCGCTTCCACGACGGACCCAAGGCAGGCCCCAAGAGTGGCTGCCTCGTTCCTTACAATCATGCACAACGTGATCGAGGTATCTCCCATGCTTTCAATGAAAAAGAAAGCCCGGTGAGTCAGGGACATCACCGGGCTTGAAAGGGTTCGTTTATCGATTACTGGATCTCGAGAAGCTCGATCTCGAAGATCAGCGTTGAGTTAGGTGGAATCACCCCGCCGGCACCCCGCGATCCGTATCCAAGCTCGGAAGGGATGACCAATTCGGCCTTGCTTCCCAGGTTCATCAACTGAACCCCCTCGGACCAGCCAGGAATAACCCGGTTCAGGGGAAATGAGATGGGCTCGCCCCTCTTGTAGGAGCTGTCGAATTCCTGCCCGTTCACCAGCGTTCCCTTGTAGTGGACGGTCACGGTGTCCGTGGCCTTTGGCTTGCGGCCCTCGGAAGCCTTGAGCACCTTGAACTGAAGTCCGGAACCAGTCTCGGAGACCCCTTCCTTCTTCTTGTTCTCGGCAAGGTATTTGAGGTTCGGATCGTTCTTGGCAGCCTCTTCAACGACCTGCTTTACCAGCTTGTCGAAGGTTGCCTGGTCGGCCTCGAAAGCCTTGGCCTTTTCTCCAACACGGATGATCTCGACCTTCTCCAGGAGGTCATCCTTGGCGATTGCATCAACCACGTCCTGTCCGGAAACGACCTTTCCGAACACGGTGTGCCTGCCATCCAGCCAAGGAGTGTCCTTGTGGGTGATGAAGAACTGGCTTCCGTTGGTTCCAGGTCCAGCGTTGGCCATGGAGAGGATTCCCGGGCCATCGTGCTTGAGGCTGGCATCGATCTCATCAGGGAACCTGTATCCAGGATCACCACTTCCCGTCCCCAGCGGGCAACCACCTTGGATCATGAAATCCGCGATGACCCGGTGAAATTTCAGCCCATCATAGTAGGGCTGTCCCTGACGAACCTTCGTCTTCATCTTGCCCTCGGCAAGCGCAACGAAATTGCAGACCGTCATCGGGGTCTTTTCAAATTCCAATTTGCAAAGAATGTCACCCTTTCCGGTGACAAACTTGGCATACATACCATCGGGAAGTGCACTCATGAGGCTGGGGACCATGAGGGCACAGGTCACGAACAACAAGGCAACAAGACGCAAAGCTTTCACAATTTTCATAGGAGGTCCGCAGGTTAATGAAGTTGAGACGCCGAGAAAGGATTTTTGATCAAAAAAATCATCCAGGGACGGATTCCGTTTCCCCTTTCCTGCGGATCATCTCGATTCTCGAGCCCGACCGCGCAATCCACCCTCCCCCGACGACCACATCCTCATCGTAGAAGACACAGGCCTGTCCGGGTGTTACGGCACGTTGGGCTTCGTGCAGGACCACCCTCGCGTCTCCATCAGGCGTCGGATAGATGGTCGCAGGGCAGCCCTTGTGGTTGTATCGAATGTGCGCCATCACATCAAAGGACTCAGGTGGGTTCTGAAATGGAATCCAGTTGCAGCGCTCCACCACAAACTCGGTCTGCTCCAGCAGTTCCTTCCCGCCCACGATCACACGATTGGTATCGGGATCCAGTTCCACCACATAGAGGGGAGTCGGGTGACTGATCCCAAGACCCTTCCTCTGTCCGATCGTATAAAACTCGATGCCATCATGTTCGCCCAGCTTGCGTCCATAGACATCCACAATGTGGCCCTTGTGCCTGGATACCAGATTGGCCTTCTCGAGGAAGCCCCCGTAGTCGTTGTCCGGAACAAAGCAGATCTCCATGCTCTCCTCCTTGTCCGCCGTTTTCAGCGAACATCCCCGCGCCACCTCACGGGTATCGGACTTGGTCAACTCTCCAAGCGGAAAAAGGGTTCTGGAGAGCTGTTCCTGCTTGAGGGAGAAAAGAAAGTAGCTCTGGTCCTTCCGATCGTCTCTTCCCTTGAGCAGCAACCAACGACCGGTCGCCTCATCCTGCCTGATCCTGGCGTAGTGGCCTGTGGCGATCTTCTCGGCACCCAGCTTCCTGGCCCGGTCCAGCAGCGTGCCGAACTTGAGCCTCTCGTTGCACATGACACAAGGATTCGGCGTCCTTCCCGCACGATACTCCTCGGCAAAATACTCGATCACCTGCTTCTGGAAGGCATCGGATTCATCGATGAGGTAATAGGGCACATCCAGGTTGTGGCAGACCGACCTTGCATCGGTGACTGCCTGGGGCCCACAGCACTTGTCCTCCGCCCGGGAAACACAGTCCTGGGGCCAGACCTTGAGTGTGATGCCCACCACCTGATAGCCCTGCTCAATCAACAGGGCTGCGGTTGAGGAGGAGTCCACGCCTCCGCTCATTCCTACAACGACTCTTTCCTTCTTCTCTTCCAAAACAATGGTGCCGGCATCCTGCCGGAGTCCTTCATCTTACATCCGGACATTCGGATGGGCCATACCGAAACCCCTCAGGAAAGGGTTTCCACGACGGAGCCCACCACAGCCGCATGGGGATAGCCACCTTCATGAAGCTGGTTCAGGCACCGATCCGCCTGACGTCGTGGCACCCCAAGCAGCAAACCTCCGCTGGTCTGTGGATCAAACAACAACGCGACCTTTGAGGAGGAGGGATCGACCTTCAGGGCCGGCCGATGACTAAAACTCCTGAAATTGGCCGCAAAAAGGCTGCTTCGGACCCCCTTCTGCTCCAGTTCCAAAGAACCGTCCACCAGCGCCAGCATCTCACCCCCCAGCTCAACCTGAACACCGGAGGCTTCCGCCATTTCCACGGCATGCCCTGCCAGACCATATCCTGTCACGTCCGTACAGGCCTTGACCTGGATTCCCTCGAGCGTCTCTGCAATTCCGGAATGTCCCTTCATCATGTTCACTATGGCCGACTCCACCCACGCACCCTTCGCCAGTCCACGCATCTCTCCAGCCAGCACCACGCCAACGCCAATGGGCTTGGTGAGTATCAGGCAATCACCCTCCGTGATGCCTCCCTTCTTCCAGATGCCCGTTTTGCGAACCCATCCCGTAAGCGAAAACCCAAGTCCTGGCTCCGCGCCCTCGCTGCTGTGCCCGCCCGCGAGGGTCACATGCGAATCCTTCAACACCCGGGCCGCACCAGACAGCATCTGGACCAGGTATTCCTCCACAACCCCTACCTCCCCGTGTGGGACAATCGCCTGCGCCAGGGCAAGTGAAGGCTTCGCTCCCATCGCATAGATATCATTCAACGCATGCTCCGCGGCAATGGCACCAAAGACATGGGGGTCGCTGACCAGTTGGGAGATGTAATCGATGCTCTGGACCTGAAGCATCCCCCCAGGAGGAAGCAGGACAACCCCGTCTTCAGGATCTTGTCTATGGATCAGGGAATCCGATTCGACCCGCTCAATCCTGCTTAGCACCCTTTCGAGAACATCACCGGGTGACTTTCCTCCACACCCCTTGCAGCGCAAGTCCGGATCGTCCGGCTTCGTGAGAACCTCCCTTCTCCGACCATTCATTCCAGGAAAGGGAGGTCGATACCGGGCCATCCAGTTTTCATCGATCCAGCGCTTCCACCTCCAGGCCCAGGCGCCTTCCGCGGCCAGACCGCCCCTCGAAACCACAGCCCGGTCGTTTCCGGTTCCGATCAGACTCAGGAAGCGGGACTGCAGTCGATGTTCCAACAGAGGCTGATCCAACAACCGGTTCTTTAGGTTCTCATACAGGATCGGTCCCTGCCTGACCGCAAAGACTCCGGACTTGGGACGAGGCTGGTTCCGAAGCGTGGCGCAATCCCCTGCCGCGAACACACCCGCAAAGTTCTGAACCTCCAGATCATCATTCACCAGGAGGAAACCCTTGTCATCGGTAGTCAGTCCGGAGTCTTTGATCCATCCCAATGCCGAGGCATGAGTGACCCAGATGACCTTGTCCGAGTCCAGTGACTCGCCGTCCTCCGATATCAGGGAATTCTTCTTAACCTCCTGCACCGAAAAGCCTGTGATCACCTCGATCCCAGCCTTCTCAAGGGCCTTGGCAAGTCTCGAACGAACCCCTCTCGCATGCGTCCCCATGATCTCTCTCGATCTTGTGACGAGCCTGAAAGCCGGCAATTGATTGTCGGCCAGATGACGTCGGAGCCTTTGCCTCAGGGAAAGAACCAGCTCCACGCTCCCGGCACCTCCGCCCACGACTGTCACCGCCCCCCTTGCTTCTCCACGTTCCCAATGCTCCATCCACTCATCCATGCGGTCAAGGAACGCACTCACAGGCTTCACGGGAATGGCGTGACGTTTGACACCTTTCACCCCATCAGTGGAAGGCACGGATCCGACATTGATCGACAGGACGTCGTAGGAAATGTTTGGCCGGTCGCTGAACCGGACCTCACAATGAAAGGGGTCAATCCCCACAACCGGTGCGCCCACAAAACTGACCCCGGCATGAAAACACAAGGCACGGAGGTCGATATAGGCATCATCAAGGGAATAGGTACCACCAATGAGCCCCGGCAACATGCCTGAGTAGGGAGCGTAACCATGGGCGGAAACCAGAGTGACGTTGACATCCGATACGGGCTCCATGGCCCACCTTCGAATGACCTCAACGTGGGCATGCCCACCGCCCACCAGAACAAGGTTCTTTCTGAGGATCCTGCCATTGGTCACGGTCTTGTCCTCCCTTTGCCAGCCGGTTGTGCGGACAATTTCATTCGGATGTCCAGCATGACATTGGAGCACTGCAGGAGAAAAATCGAAAACGCCTGATCGGCCCTCAACTCCTCGTCGGTGAATTCCTTCAATGCCTTGATCTTGATGCGGCTCAATTCAGCCAGACAGTCTTCAAGCTTGGCAGGATCACCCGTTCCCATCTGACGTCTTTCGATGACCAGAGTCTTCTCGAGGTAGATGTCGAGCTGCTCCTTCTGACTGTTCAGTTCCAACTGCCTCTCCATTTCCTTCATGCGGTTCCAGCGTGTCAAAACAAGATAGCCCGCGGCAATCATCGCGAACAACAGCTCCTTCGTGGCAGCCAACGATTCCATGATGTCAGCCATGTGACCAACGCGGTCGGTGGGATAGAAGTATTGTCTGGCCGTGGGATGGAAGGGCGTCGGGAGCGGCCGCCCGGCAGCCGCACGTGAAAGCAGGAGGGGAATTCCCAGCGCCAGGTTCTCCTCGTAGATCCCTCCGAGAAGCGCCTCGACCAGTCTGGGTGAAGCGTCCTTCCGAGCTACGAGGAAGGCCGTTGTCTGCACGGATTCGACATCCTCTTGAGGTATTGGAGGATTCGCACCATACAGGCCACTTGGAATTCGGGCCGGTTGCAGGAAGGAGTTCTTCATCCGCATGGCCTCCCCTCCCCTCACTGGAAGGAGAGAAAATCCCCCGGAGTCCAGAACCCTGCTCAGGTCCGGACTCATGACTCCCGAGGTCACGAAAGCACCATCGATCGATTCATCTTCGAGAAGATCGAGAAAATAGCCGTCCGATCTGAGACGCACCTGCCCGGCCAGTCCGTGATGCCGAAGGATGAAGAGGGTCATGGCCCGCATGCCCGATCCCTCCGTGCCTCCAATCAGGGTCCTCCCCCGGACATCCTCCAGCGAGGCGATGCCAACGTTCTTCCTCACGATCAGGTGGACCACTTCCTCGTAGAGCGGCGCCACCACAAACATGCCTCCCTTGGGAAGGAAGTCCCCCTGAACCACCGCGGCATCCACCTCTCCCGAAAGGACCAACTGCCGGTTCTTCAGGGACCCATCCGTTTCCACAAGCGTGACATCCGTCCTGGTACGCCGTTCCAGCGAATCCTTGAGGATGCTGCCAACCTTGTTGTAAAGGCCGCCCGAAGCCCCTGTCGCGATTCGGATCTGTGAAGGAAGTGTATCGCGCGTGAAATACCAGGTCGTGAGAGATGTGACAAAGATGACTCCCATGGTGATCGCAATCCACCTTCTTACGGAACTGGAGTCGGGAGCTTTCATTGCTTTGGGCTAGGGGTATCATCCGCTCACACCTTAAGGCGTTCCAGCAACTTTTTTACTCAATTGCCAAAAGGAAGCCGGAACCCCCAGCATGCCCCGTCTCGAAGATGTCGTCCAAAGCTCCCCAGATCAGCCTTGTCCAGGTCACGCTCCCCCTTCGACGATCGGGAGCCACCGACAGAAGAAAACCAGAGGCAGGACTTGCGGAACTTTGCGCGAAGGAAGATTTGTCCGTCCTCTCGACAGACGAATTGGAAAGGGCTGAGCGTTTTCGAAGTCTTTCGGCACTCGTTACCTTCGTCACTGTGAGAAGCCGCCTGAGAAGGTTTCTGGGACGGTTGCTGAATGCCGACCCCAACCAATTGCATTTCTCCTACGGCGACGAAGGCAAACCGTCACTGGCGCCCCCTTTCGACCAGCTGCACTTCAACGTGAGCCATACCGACGGCGCCGCCGTGATGGTTGCCTCCCGTGAGACCGTCCTGGGGGTGGACATCGAGAACACAACAAGACACGTGGATCTCCTTGCCCTCGCGAAGCGCTACTTCTCCCCTTCTGAATACCGTCAACTACTGGAGGGCGATGAAGCCGGCCGTGTTCACAACTTCTTCAGGATCTGGACAGCCAAGGAAGCCTACATCAAGGCCCGTGCCAGAGGCCTGAAGATTCCGCTCGATCAGTTCTCGATCGCACTGGATACCCAGGATGATTGCCGACTCGGCTCCACCGAGCATGATCCTGGGGCGTTCAATCAATGGAGCCTGATGCGCCTGAAAATGCCCGATCCGTTCGTGGCCACGCTCTGTCACCAGATGGGGCTTCACGGGACCATCGACATTCACGAACTCAACGTATGAGGTAGACCCTGACCTCGTCTCCGGCCTGTAGTGATGCCCCGGGAGGGATATCCACGAGTCCATCGGCCCCACCCATCGAGGACATTCCATGGGAAGCCTGCATGCCGGCCAAAACCACTTTCCCTTCCTTTGAGAAGCAAACCCGCATGAAATGTCGCCGGTTACCCTTGTTGGAAAGCCCCGCACCCAACCGCCCTTGAATGGAAGGCAACTCCATCGCCTCCACACCCAGCCATTTGCGAAGGGCCGGCCTCACCAGCACAAGGAAGGTCACCATCGCCGAAAGAGGATTCCCAGGAAGACCGAACAACAGGCCCTGCTGGTGGCGGCCGAAGATGAAGGGTTTCCCCGGCTTCATGGATACCTTCCAGAATCCGAGTTCGCCACCCATTGCCTCGAAGGCGTCCTTCACGTAGTCCAGCTCTCCCACCGAAGCCCCTCCGGACGTGATGACGGCATCACACTCATCGAACGCCACCTCCAGTGCCCTGCGGGTCGCATCAGAATCATCAGGCACGATCGGAAATTTCTTCGCCTCCCCACCGGCATCGAGAATCAGGTTGCGAATCAGAATCCGGTTGCTCTCGAAGATCTCGCCCATCTCCAGGTCCCTGGTTCCCGGTTCGACGAGCTCACTACCGGTTGCCAGAATTCCAATCACCGGCTTTCGGGAAACCAGAAGGTCACAGACACCTTGGGACGCGAGAAGGCTCATTCCGCCACTGCTCAACTCAGTCCCCGACCGAAGCAGTAGATCCCCCTTTCGGAGGTCTTCCCCTCTCAAACGCACATTCTCAAAGGGTTTCACCTCATCCAGACAAAAGACGCGATCTCCCTCAACCTTCACATTCTCCTGCATGATCACGCCATCCGCGCCCCCAGGCAGGACCGAACCCGTGAAGATCCTGACACACTGCCCTTCCTCAACGCACAGGTCACCGCTGGCCCCGGCCGGGACAACGCCACAATTGCTCAGGATCACCGGGGCCTCAGGGGAGGCTCCCTTGAGATCCTGGGAACGAACGGCGTAGCCATCCATGGCCGAGTTGTCAAAACGCGGGACTTCAACCAAACAGGCAATATCCTGGGCAAGCACCCTGCCCCTGCCATCCTTCAAGGGAATCCTCTCCGGCGACACGGCCGGCACCTTCATCAGTATCCTGTCTCTTGCTTCTTCCAGCGGTATCATGATCCTTCTGTGGTATGCTCCGCCCAGAATCGCGCAAGACTCAGGTGGGGCCAACCGAAAATCAGAACTTCCAAAAGCCAGGCTTTGCACCTTTCCTAGGGGCGTGTCCGACAGCACCGCATACAACCCGATCATCGCCGCCCTTGATGTCCCCTCCCCCGAAGAGGCACTCCAACTCGTGGAAAGGCTTCACGAGCACGTCGGTGCCTTCAAGGTAGGCAAGGAGCTATTCACCATCGCCGGACCCGAGATTGTCCGATCGATCAGGAAGACTGGCGCCTCCGTCTTCCTGGACCTCAAGTTCCATGACATTCCAAATACCGTCGCGAAGGCGGTTGCAGCCGCGGTTCGGCTGGACGTCCAGATGCTCACGATCCACACGAGTGGCAGCGCAGCAATGATGAAGGCCGCCGAAGCAAGCGCTGTTGAAACAGCAGCCTCACTGGATCGCGAACCTCCATTGGTACTCGGAGTCACCGTCCTGACCAGCATGGATGCCAACGAGCTGTCCCTGGTCGGCGTAGAGGCCTCTCCCGCCCAGCAAGTGGAAAGACTGGCCAGCCTGGCAAGGGATTCAGGCCTTCGCGGGCTGGTATGCTCACCGCTTGAACTGCCGTTGCTTCGCAGCTTTCTGCCTACTGAAATGAAACTGGTCACTCCGGGAATCCGTCCCGCAGGATCCGCAGCAGACGATCAGAAAAGAACCCTTTCACCAAGGGAAGCCATCGAGTCGGGTGCTTCGTGGATTGTCGTCGGGCGCCCCATCTACAAGGCCGACGACCCCGCTGCTGCTGCTGCAGAAATCCTAGCGAGCATTCGCGGCTGAGGAACCCGCAAGAAGCTCCCTGGCATGCTGCCTCGCGGCCTGCCCTGATCCGCCAAGCATCCGGGTGAGCTCCTCCACCCTCTCCTCCCCTCCCAGTCGACGGATATGGGTGAAGGTGCGGTTACCTTCGATTTCCTTCTCCACCTTGAAATGCGTGGCGGCAGCCGCAGCAACCGGAGCCAGGTGGGTGATGCACAGGGCCTGGCGACTGGCTCCTATCTCACCCATTTTCTGTCCAACAATGGCGGCCGTTTCGCCTCCCACATTGGCATCAATCTCATCAAACACGAGAACCGGTATCCGGTCCTCAGCCGCGAGAACGGTCTTGAGAGCCAGCATCACACGCGCCATTTCACCGGAGGAAGCGATGGCCTTGAGCGGCCGGGCAGGCTCTCCCTTGTTCGGCGCGAAAAGGAATTCCACGCGCTCAAGACCGGTTGAAGGATAGTCCGCATCCTTGATCTCGCGGGGGATGAACTGGATCTCGAACTCGCTTTGGATGAACCCGAGGTCCCTCAACTGCGCCACGGCTGCCTTGGCCAGCTTCGGCCCCACCTGCTTCCTGGCATTTCCCAGCTCCCTGCCGAGCTTCAGCACCAAGGCTTCCACCTTCTCCATCTCAGCCTGGATTCTTTCCAGCTGACCATCCCGGGCTTCAAGGGATTCCAGTTTCATCGCTGCCTCCTCACCGAAACGAATCACATCCTCCAGCTGCGGACCATACTTCCTTTTCAATGCGTGGAATTGACGGATCCTCTCATCCAACTCGTAGAGTCTTTGTGGATCAACTTCCACCCGATCCACATAGGATGAGATTTCCCCCTGCAACTCCTCAGCAAGAGCCATGACCTGCCCATGAAGTTCAGCAAGCCCCTCGGTGGCGGGATCCAACTGTCCGATCTCGTGAAGAAGCCTTCCGACCGCCCCCAGACCGTCCATGACCGAACCCTCAATCTCCCCGAGAACACCGACTCCCTGTTGGGAAAGCTCGATGATCCTCGCCGCATTGGAGGCTCTCGAATATTCGGCTTCCACCTCTTCCTCCTCACCTTCGATGAGGTTTGCCGTAGAAATCTCCTTCACCTGGAACCTGAGAAGATCCAGCTGCTGCGAGTAGGTGGCGTCATCCACGATGAGCTCCGCCTTTTCATCTGACAATTGCTGCAGGGTCGAAACCGCATCCCCATACCTCTCCCTAAGCGGCTCCAGGCCACCAAACGCATCCAGGATGCTGAGTTGGTTGGCATTGTGCAAAAGGGACTGATGATCATGAGGGCCATGCATGTCCACCAAAAGCTCTCCCAGGCTCATGAGGACCTGGAGTGAGGCAGGGGACCCGTTGATGAACTGACGATTGGACCCCGAGGCAGTGAAAGTCCTCTTCAGAATGAGTTGCCCCCCCTCACAGCCATCCAGTCCGCACCCGTCCAGAAAATCATTCACAGCCTCCTCGATTGAGGCCAACTCGAAGACGGCCTCCACACCGCAACTGTCAGCGCCAGACCGGATCAACGTCCTGTCCGCCCTCTCCCCCAAAACCAGGTTGAGCGCTCCAAGGACAATGGATTTTCCGGCACCCGTCTCCCCCGTCACGGCATTGAAACCCGCCTCAAGTCCAAGGGTAAGGTCCGAGACAAGGGCAAGGTTCCTGATCCGAAGAGTGGCAAGCATGCGGACAGGATTTGATTCGTTCAACGCACCGCATGCAAGCAAACAAGTTGAAAGCAGGACCAACGCCATGATTTGAACTATCACCACCTCAGTGCTAGAAATCGCTGGTCACCTTCGTGATCATAGCATAAATGCCATTTGAGTTCACATTCCTCGGCT
>CAZKNW010000064.1:0-870 GCA_964554035.1 uncultured Verrucomicrobiota bacterium | reverse complement strand
GGGACCTCTCAAGGGGTCCCCCTCATCGGAGTCGATTACAGCGAGTCCTTTCTATCGAACCCGAAGAACCACAGGACCCGCTCTTCCATCCATGTCCAGACGGACAAGGTCTCCATCGTGGTCGACACCACACCCGAGTTCCGCCTCCAGGCCTTGAGGGAGGGAATCCGTCAACTCGACGCCGTCCTGATCACCCATTCCCATGCCGATCACATCATGGGGCTGGACGACACGAGGCGATTCTGTTCGATGAATCAGGCGCCCATCCCGCTTTACGCCTCTGATCCCACAATGAAGGACCTTCGACGTGTCTTTGAGTATGCCTTCGATGTCGAGGACGCTCCTTCAGGCTATTTTGTTCCTGATCCCCACATCATTGAAGGGCCTTTCAGGATCGGCGATCTCGAGATTGTCCCCCTGAACCTGCCCCACGGCAGAATCACGACCCTCGGCTTCCTCTTCCTGCAGGACGGGAAACCCCAACTCGCCTACATGAGTGACTGCAAGGAAGTACCACCGGATGTCATCTCCACCGTGGAAGGGGTCAAAACAGTGGTGCTGGATGCCCTCAGAAAGGAACCCCATTGGACCCACATGTGCCTCGATGAGGCCTTGACCGCCGCCCGAAGGATCAACGCAGAACAAACCTACCTGACACATCTGGCGGACACCTACGACCATGATTTGGATCAGGCAGAGCTTCCTCCAGGCATCCAGTTTGCCTATGACGGGTTGAAGGTGCATCTTTGAACCAGATGAGAATCGAATGAATTCACGGCCCGCAAATCCGAGTTTCCAAACCGCCATCCTGTTCGTTCTGGCCTTTTGGGCCATTCATTACCCTGTAATGGCAGAGAATGAAAAGGGAGA
>CAZKNW010000063.1:0-12243 GCA_964554035.1 uncultured Verrucomicrobiota bacterium | reverse complement strand
CATCAAAACCATCTGTGCCAATGCTGGCTGGGACGTTGTAGTGGTAGATCTTCCCCACCCTGCCCGCGAAGTAACCCGCCTTCATGAACCTCTGGGAAAGCGTCACCGCATCCGGCACCGCCGTCCGGAAGTGCTCGTCCAGGTCATAGACCTTGATCTTGTCCGGCCGCAGACTGGTCATGACCGAGGCACGCGTCGGATTGCAGAGCGGCAACTGGTTGTAGGCACGCTCAAAGCACACCCCCGTGGCGGCCAGCCGATCCAGATGAGGCGTCCTGGCAATCGGATCTCCGTAACAACCCAGTGCATTCGCCAAGTCATCCGAGGCAATGAAGAGGACGTTCTTCTTCTCCGCTCCCGTGGCATTGAGGAGGAGCCCGCATCCGAGGATCAGTGAAATCAGGTTTCGCATGGTCATGATTCAGTTGGACTGACGGTAGGTCTCTGCCAGTTCGAAGGTGCGTTTGCGCAGTTTCCCAAACTGCGCCTTGCGGCTTTCTGAAAGGTTGGTGGATTCAGTGGGATCCGCGGCGAGATCAAAGAGGTATTCATTGCCTTGGTTGTCGTGAAGATACTTCATGCTTCCCTGACGAAGCGCCATCCAACGTCCGCGCTTCAACTCCGCATGCCGCCCCAGTTCCCAATACATCTCGCGCTTCCCGATCTTTTCACCACCAAGGACAGGACCTATGTCCTTACCATCGAGGGTCAGCCCCTTGGTCTTCGCACCTGCAAGGGCGGCCAGGGTCGGAAAGAGATCGATGGACCAGGTCACCTCGCTGGTGTGGCTTCCCGCTTCAATGTGCCCGGGCCAGCGCATCAGGCAGGGGACGCGAATACCGCCCTCAAACAAGGTGGCTTTGTCGCCGCGCAAGGGTTGGTTGTCGCCGCCGTAGTTGGGATCACCTCCATGATCCGTCATGAAGATCACGAGTGTGTTCTTCTCTAGTCCATTCTTTTTGAGGGAGGCCAGCACCCGCCCTACTCCATCGTCCAGCGACACCACCATGGCGGCGTATTTCCTGCGGGTTGGATCCTCAATGTAGGAGACGCGCTCAAGGTCGCGTGGATGGGGCTGAAGGATGTTGACCGTCTCGTTCTGGCCATCGTTCCAGCCCTTGCCGAAATGCGGCGCATTGTAGGCAAGGTGCAGGAAGAAGGGCTGATCGGCCTTGGCACGTTCCTCAAAGAAGCGCTCGGTCTCAGCCGTGATGAGGTCCGTCGCATACCCCACCTTGTCCTCCAGTTTTTCATTCCGGAACCAGTCGCGGTTGTTGCCGTAGGACATGGTGAAGAAGTCGATGCATCCGGCGGTGTGACCCACATACTCGTCAAAGCCATGACGCGTGGGCCAGAACTTGAAATCGCCATGTCCAAGGTGCCATTTGCCGATCAAGGCGGTGTAGTAGCCCGAATCCTTCAGCACGCTCGCAATGGTCGTTTCGCCAGGATGGATGCCCTTGTCCTTGTCCTCATCCCCCAGGTACATGAGGGCACCCAACAAGCGATCCTTGGAACGACTCGGATTCCGCCCTGTCAGCAGGCCATAACGACTGGGCGTGCAGATGGAGGAGGCCACATACCAGTTCGTGAACTTCATCCCGTCCCGCGCCAGCGAATCAATGTGCGGTGTCGGGATCTCACTTCCGTAGCAACCCACATCATGCCAGCCCTGGTCGTCCGTGAAGATCACCACGACATTCGGTCGATCAGCTGCAGAGAGCGAAAACAGACCGGAAAAGCACAGGGCTGCCAAAAGGGAAAACCATCGGTGAGACATGCCTCCAGCATTTCAAGAGTTCCCGGGCATGAAAACAAAAAGATCTCCAACAGCGGCCCTGAGGGAAGCGAGTCAAGGGGTTCGGATCAATGTCGACTTTTCGCCGGTTTCGGGCACAATCTTTTTGTCAACTAATGGAACGAAGTGTCATCAAAAGGCCATTAAAGGCATTCCGCGAGAAAACCAACCCTTGGATCGACAAGTCTCCGACAGAAAGATTCATGGCCATGTTGGAGATCTGCGGCACAACCAAAGCACATGGAAGAATGGAACGAAGATTTCTCCGAGTTCGTCCGCTGAAGGAGAATACCTGATAGCACCCACCATGAAAGGCGCAGCTCTTGTTTGTTGGATCCTGTTCGTTCTCACCACCATCCCACTCATCCAGGGAATCATGGCGGGCGGTCTGCCACTCGGTAATCTTGTCGGGCGGGCGCTTCTACCGGTCCTGTTTCTTATCGGAGCCCTGCACTACGGCAAGAAGAAGTAATACTCCATGAAACCCTCCTCCTGTTTCCGCCTGCTCGCGGTCTGTTTCACCCTGTCACTTTGGACGTGCATTGCTTCGGGTGCAGAACCCACGCCAGCCCACTTCGAGGAACTCGGCGCCAAGGTCACCTCGCACGAAGGAACCATCACCGAGTTGCAGTTCCGCAACAGCCGCTTTCTCAACAAGGAAGGCTGGGAAGCCATCGGCAGTCTGAAAGGGCTCAAGAAGCTGACCGTCTACGGCGGTGCCAAGAGCCTGAACGACGAGACGGTTCATCACTTGGTCAAACTGCAGCAACTGGAGTCCCTCTCCACCGACGGAGCCCAGTTTTCCGACAAGGGGCTGGCTGAACTCGCCCGATTGAAGAACCTGCATACCGCTGCCTTCTTTCATCTTTCCTTTCGGATGGAAGGTTTCACTGGAGCAGGATTTGCGGCGTGGAAAGATTTACCCAACCTGAAGCGCCTCACGGTCGCCGGCATGTCGATGGGTGACGAAGGCTTCGATGCGATTTCCGGAATCAAGAGCCTGACGGATCTCCGCACCTGGCACACTTACCGGACTGAGGCCAGCAATGCCATGATCGCCCGCCTGCCCAATCTGAAGTCACTGAGGATCGGGCAACGACTTCCCCAACGCGGAGGTGCACCACTCAGTTTGAGCAATGAGTCGGTCCCTGTGATTGCTGGTATCAAGTCGCTGGAGCGACTCGAGATCGGCGAGGCGGATTTCAGTGTGAAGGCACTCGCCGGTCTGGCCAAGGCACCCAGCCTGAAACAGGTGAAGGTCTACAACACCTTCCTGAAGGAGTCGGACATCGAAGCGCTGAAGAAACAACTTCCCGACATCAAGGTCATCTTCGAACCCCAGACCGACGACCAGCGCAAGAAGCTTGAAACCTATCTGAAGTAATCCTATTTCAGTGGGCAACCATGTTGATTCGACGCTTCATCGCCTCATCGGTCTTCCTGTCTCTTCTGGTCTCGGTCTTTTCTGCAACGGCAGCCGACCGCCCCAACATCATCGTCATCCTCGCCGACGACTTTGGAGTGGGCGACATCCAGGCACACTATCCCGACAACAAGATCGCGACACCTCACCTGGACAGGCTTGTGAAAGAAGGCATGAGCTTTACCGATGCCCACAGCCCTTCGGCCGTTTGCAGCCCGACGCGCTATGGGCTCCTCACCGGGCGATATTCCTGGCGCACGCGGATGCAGGAATGGGTCATCGCCGCCTATGAGCCACCCCTGATCACGAAGGATCGCCCCACCCTGCCTGGCTTCCTGAAGGAGCATGGCTATCGGACGGAATGTGTTGGAAAGTGGCATCTTGGCTGGGACTGGCAGGGGCCCCAGAAGCCCCAGATGACCGAGGAACGCAATGGACAGAAGAACCTCGAATGGGATTTCTCCAAACCCAACCCCGGAGGGCCGGTCGATCGGGGATTCGACCACTACTTTGGCGTCGACCTGCCAAACATGCCTCCCTTCACCTACATCCGCGACCGCAAGATCGTCACTCCGCCCACCGCCAAGTACGTCTACGACAAGAATGAGGGTGTCGTCATGCCACGCACCTTCGACGGAGCCCCCATGGCACCAGGCTGGAAGTTCGACCAGATCCTGCCGGACATCACAAAGCACGCCGTGGAACGGATCCATGAACTTGCGAAGCAGGACCAACCCTTCTTCCTCTACTTCTCCCAGACATCGCCCCATGAACCGGTCGTTCCCTCTGCAAGATTCAAGGGGAAGAGCGGCATTGCTCCGATCGCAGATTTCGTCATGGAGACCGACTGGTCCGCCGGACAGATCATCGAGGCCGTGGACAAGGCTGGAATTGCAGAGAACACCCTCATTCTCTTCACCGCCGATAATGGTCATTCCCATTACACAGGCTGGAAGGACCTCGTGGATGCGGGACACATGCCAAGTGGTCCCTACCGCGGACACAAAGGCGACATCTGGGAAGGTGGCCACCGTGTTCCGCTTATCGTACGGTGGCCTGGCAAGGTGGCCGCAGGCTCCTCCAGCAACCAGATGGTCTGCCTGACCGACCTCTTTGGAACCTTTGCCGAAGTGATCGGAAAACCGCTTCCCGGGAATGGAGCAGAAGACAGTTTCAGCTTCCTGCACGCCCTGACAGGCAAGGCCTCCTCATCGAAGAGGACCACCATGGTCAACCATTCCAATTTTGGTGAGTTCGCCTACCGCGAAGGAAACTGGAAGCTGGTCTACAGGATGTCCGGAAAGAGGCTCGATGACTCCCGGGGGAAACAGACCC
Organism: uncultured Verrucomicrobiota bacterium; assembly: GCA_964554035.1. Taxonomy (GTDB): domain Bacteria; phylum Verrucomicrobiota; class Verrucomicrobiia; order Limisphaerales; family CAZKNW01; genus CAZKNW01. The sequence goes on along the minus strand of CAZKNW010000063.1, from coordinate 7,687 downwards.
TTCCGGAGCTCTACGACTTGGACGCGGACCCAGCCGAAACCACGGATCTCAAGGACAAGGAGAGGCAGCAGTTCCTGAAGATGATCCTTTGGCTCCGTTTCGCCACCTCTGGTGCCAGCACCCGAAAGGGAGCGCAGTCGAAAAACGATACCGTCATCGATGTCACCGGCACCCAGACCCAACGTTGGGCACCTCCCCGGCCAGAGCCTCAGTCGGATCCCAAGAGCAGCCCCAAGTGATTGGCAACCGGTCTTTCACGAACCGGTATCCTCGTATGGAAAGGCGCGTTGAGCACCTTCACCTTTCCATTCACCCGGGCCGCCATGGTGCTCGATCCGCCCCCATCCAGACCGATCGCATTCCAGGCCCCGAGGGACTCCGCCAGTTCAGCCAACTGCCCTACCGACATCCCCTCGCTGTAATCATCCTGCCTTCCATCCACAACGACCAACCACCAGTTGGTTCCTGATTTCGAGTAAGCCACCATGGTTCTTGGATGCAGCTCATCGTCGGTCGACTTCACGGGCACGATGTCGATGCGCCCTTCCGTCATGAGGATCTGTTTTCCTGAGAGGGCCCATTCCACATCACCGGGAACCGAAAACCCGAGCCCGGGTCGGTCCCCCACCCAATACAGGACTGGCAGGTCCGGATGACCCTCCGAGTAGACGTTGCCACCACTCGCACTGAATCCCTGAACGTCCACCGGATCACCCGACTTGGGGTAGTAATCCAAGGCGTGCTTGGCATGAAAGGGTTCGAAGGGACTCCCGTTCACCCCGACGAGGACTCCGGTCTCCTCCACCCATTCCGATGTCGTCCGCGCCAGCGTATCCCACCGACTCGACTCATCCCTGGGGGTCACCACGAATCTCATCCCTGAAATCGCAAGGTCCACCTCAACCACATGGATGACATTGGGGACCGGATCGGTTTCAACCTTTCTGGAATAGAGGACTCCCTCCGCGAGTTGAAGGGTCTTCGGGGACGGACTGGGACGAAGGAGAAACCTTGCGGTCCTCCAACCCAGCACGGCCACGACGAGCAGGACGAGGAGTCCTGATGCGAACAGGATGCGACGAATCCAAGGAACCTTTCGCCACCTTGGATTCACGACCCGATATCAGGCGTGGAATTCCTGGATGGTCTTCACCCCGTAGCCGTTCTCCTTCAGGGCCTTGATTCCCTGGGCCACGGCACGGGCGCCGCTCAAGGTGGTGATGATCGGGGTGTTGGTGTAGACCGCGGTGGTGCGGATCTTCACCTCATCGGCGCGCGGAATCTGGCCGGCCGGCGTGTTGATGACCAGGTCGATCTCATTGTTCTTCATGTGATCGACCGCATTGGGACGACCCTCCTGGAGCTTGGGAATCTTCTTCACCTTGAGGCCGGCATCCTTGAGCACCTTGGCGGTGCCCGAAGTGGAAAGCAGCTCGAAACCGAGATCCGCAAAGCTCTTGGCAACCTCCACCACGGAATCCTTGTGCATGTCGCTCACACTGATGAACAGCTTGCCCGACATCGGAAGTATGGAACCGGCGGCCATCTGCGACTTCGCATAGGCGATGCCCTGGTCCTGGTCGATGCCCATCACCTCGCCGGTGGAACGCATCTCGGGCGAAAGCAGGATGTCCTGTCCAAACATCTTGTTGAACGGAAAGACCGACTCCTTGACCGCCCAGTAGGTGGGCCAGATCTCCTCGGTGAACCCGAGTTCCTTCAGCGTCTTGCCGGACATCACGAGGGCGGCCAGCTTGGCGAGCGGCTGGCCGATGGCCTTGCTCACGAAAGGAACGGTCCGCGAGGCGCGTGGGTTGACCTCGAGCACGTAGACCACACCGTCCTTCACGGCATACTGCACGTTCATGAGCCCGATCACCTTCAGCTCCTTGGCCATTGCGTGCGTGTATTCGCGGATCGTGTCGATGGTCGTCTGGTCGAGGGTATGGGGAGGCAGCACCATGGCCGCATCACCGGAGTGGACTCCGGCAAACTCCACGTGCTCCAGCATGCCACCCACCACGATGGTCCCCTCGTCCGGGTTCTCGAACTGCCCCACATCCGTGATGCAGTCCACATCGATCTCCGTGGCATCCTCGAGGAACTTGTCGACCAGCACCGGGCGCTCCGGGGAGGCCTCGACCGCATAGTTCATGTAGTGCTTCAGCTCCGAATCGGAGTAGACGATCTGCATGGCGCGTCCACCCAGCACGAAGGAAGGCCGGACCAGGACCGGGTATTCCAGCCCCCTGGCAGCCTCGAGGGCCTCCTCGACATTGACGGCGAGGCCATTGGGAGGCTGGGGAATGTCCAGTTTGTTGAGCATGGCGGCGAAGAGCTTCCGGTCCTCGGCCAGCTCGATGCTTTCCGGGGAGGTACCAATGACATTCACGCCATTCTCCTTGAGACCGAGTGCCAGGTTGAGCGGTGTCTGACCACCAAACTGGGCAATCGCACCCCAGCAGCCCTCGCGCTCATAGATGTGCAGCACGTCCTCAAGGGTCAGGGGCTCGAAGTAAAGCTTGTCGCTGGTGTCATAGTCCGTGGACACGGTCTCCGGGTTGCAGTTCACCATGATGGTCTCGAATCCGGCCTCCTTCAGCGCGAAGGCGGCATGGACACAGCAGTAATCGAACTCGATGCCCTGCCCGATCCGGTTGGGTCCGCCACCCAGGATCATGACCTTCTTCTTGTCCGTGTCCATGACCTCATCGTCGCCGCGGTCATAGGTGGAGTAGAAATACGGGGTGTAGGCCTCGAACTCGGCGGCGCAGGTGTCCACCAGCCGATAGCTCGGCAACAGCCCGTTCTCCTTTCGGAGTTCCCTGATCTCCGTCTCGGATTTCCCGGTGAGGTGGGCAATCTGCTTGTCTGAGAAGCCCAGTGATTTGGCCTTGGTAAGAAGTTCAACGTCCATATAAGAATCCGGTTTTCCGCGTCAGGTAACATCATCCCCGACGAAGGGCAAACAAACGGCCGAAGAAAACCCGATGACCTCCCGCCTGTCGAGAATGGAAACGGATCAATCGCCACCTTCCCGCGGCCGAAAACGGGTGGATTCGGCGATTTCACGCCAAAGCTTGTGTTCGCCGCGGGTCATCTTGGTCGGGATGCGGACGTTGCAGACCACCACGAGGTCTCCACGAGATCCATCGGGCTGCAGGTGTCCATGACCTGCCATCCGAAGCCGTTTTCCACTCTGAATGCCCGAAGGAACCCGGATGCTCTTCTCGCCCAGGGGCGTGGGAATGGTGATCGAGTTGCCCAGGACCGCCTCCCATGGGGCCAGGTCCAGGTCATAGGTCATTTCCCCGGCATCCTCCCGGTATTCCGGCGCCCCCATGACGTGCACCTTCAGGTAGACATCCCCGGGCTCCCCGTCGACCGCCCCCTTCTCACCCTTGCCCCGCAGGCGCAGCCGGGTCCCCGACTTGATGCCCGACGGCACGGACACCTCAAAGCGAAACTGCCGTATCACCTTGCCCTTGTCGCGACAACGCTCGCAGCCACGACCCCGACAGAAACGACACACCACCTTGACCCGGACAGCGACCGGCTTGAGTGTCCCTTCCCTTGCCTCCTTCTCCGTCAGCATCAGGTCGGCATGGATGTCCGGTCCCCGGCGTGGACCACCCTTGGTCTCCGGTTCACGGAAGGATGAGGTGCCTGGATTGTCCTTGTCCCGCTTGGTCCCGAAGTGCTCCTCGAAGAAATTGGAAAAGCCTGTCCCTGAGAATTCGAAATCGAATTCACGGGTGGCCGCTACTGTCGCCTGTTCACGCTCCTTCTTCTCCCAGTCCACCCCGAGACGGTCATACTTGTCCCTCTTGACCGGGTCACTCAGGACGGTATAGGCCTCGTTGACCACCTTGAACTGCTCCTCGGCCACGGGATCGTCGTGGTTGACATCCGGATGGAAGCGCCGCGCCAGCCGGCGAAAGTTGCTGCGGATCTCCTCTCCCGGTGCCGTTTCCTCCACCCCGAGGATGGCGTAGTAGTCCCTGAACTCAATGGGCATGTGTCACAATGCGTGGTGAATTATTTGGCTGGTCAAGGCGGGGGCAGTTTTATGGATGCCCCCATCCGGAGCAAGCCCCAACCCGTTTTCGAAATCCCCTCACCTCTTGGTAAGATCAGGTCGTTTCCGTGACAGATTTCCATCAGGACGCTAATGTCCGCAAATCCATGAAATCAACCATCAGCACCCTCTTCCTTCTTGTGGCCCTCGCCTTGGGAGTCTCGGCCGCCGAGCCAAAGCCCAATTTCCTCTTCATCAATGCCGATGACCTGACCCACCGCGATCTCGGCTGCTACGGCGGACAGGCCAAGACACCCAACATCGACGCGCTGGCCAAGCAGGGCATGCGCTTCACCCAATGCTTTCAGGCAGCCCCCATGTGCTCCCCCACCCGGCACAACATCTACACCGGACTCTATCCCGTGAAGAGCGGTGCCTACCCCAACCACACCTTCGCCAAGGACGGCACCCAGAGCATCGTCCACTACCTCAAGCCCCTGGGCTATCGCGTCGCCCTCAGCGGAAAGAGACACATCTCTCCGGAGGAGATCTTCCCCTTTGAATACTCCGGCAAGGGCAACAACCCCGACATGGAAGCCATCGACAAGCTTTTCGGGGAATGCGTCGAGAGCGACACCCCGTTCTGCCTTTTCGCCTGTTCCAACGAGCCCCACGGCCCATGGAACAAGGGTGACGCCTCCCAGTATCCTCCTGACGAAATCAAACTCCCTCCCTACTTCGTGGATGGCCCCCGGACCCGTGAAGACATGTCGGCCTATCTCGCCGAGATCACCTACTACGACGGACAGGTCGGACAGCTGATGCAGCTCCTGCGCAAGCACAAGCTGGCGAAGAACACCCTCGTCGTCGTGACCAGCGAACAGGGCTCCAGCTTCCCCTTCGCCAAATGGACCCTCTATGACTCCGGCCTCCAGACCGCCTTCATCGCCCGTTGGCCCGGCAAGATCAAGCCAGGCACCGTCACCGATGCCATGATCGAATATGTCGACGTCGTTCCCACCTTCGTCGATGCCGCTGGCGGCACACCGGATCCCGTGTTGGATGGCAAGAGCATCCTGCCCGTCCTCTTCGGCAAGACCGACCACCACAAGGACCACGTCTACGCCCTGCACACCACCCGTGGCATCATCAACGGCTCCGACCACTTCGGCATCCGTTCCATCCGCTCCAAGCAATACAAATACATCCGCAACCTGACACCCGACGTGGAATTCACCAACGCCGAGACCAAGAGCCCGCGCTTTGATGAATGGAAGGAGATCGCCAAGGAGGACAAGGACGCCGCCGACAAGGTCCACCGCTACAGCTTTCGTCCTGCCGAGGAACTCTACGACGTCACCAAGGACTGGTACGAATGGAAGAACCTCGCCGACGATCCCAAATACGCCGACATCAAGAAGGATCTCAGTAACCGCCTCGACGCCTGGATGAAATCCCAAGGCGACCAAGGCCAGGCCACCGAACTCGCCGCCTTCGAACACCAGAAGCGCGGCCAGAACAAGAAGAAGAACCAGGGCAAGAAAAAGGGGAAGAAGTAGGCTTCAGATCAGGTAGGACCAGAGCGGTTTCGAGGAGATTAAGTCGAATCGCCGAGCTATAAGCCCACCTGCACAAAGCGCAGAATTTCGGGACATTTCTGAAAGATCGTGGAGGTTGGCGTCCCGCCTGCCGGTTATTGGGGCGTCCCGCCCCGAGTTTCCACACAGCCTGTTCAGCCCATTGGAAAATAAAACGGAAATGATCGTAGAGATCAGAACTGGCTGCTCCGCTCAACTCAGCCATATTGTTTCGGAGAACGATTTCCGCGAAGATGGAGTGGCTTTATTCAAACGAAGTCAGCTTCCGTTAAATAAGGATGAGCATTGCGGTGATGAACTTCCATTCGTTGGAATACAACTGCCTCATCGGATACTGCCTTTCGCTCCCGTGACGAGAAGCAGGCGCCCTCCGAACGTGTGACAACCATCATATCTGCCCGCCAACGCCTTTGAACTTCTCAACAAAAGCAGAAATCTTCTGAAACACGGTTTGCTTCTTTGTTTTATACTGCGGATTGAGAGGACTCATTCTCGGGAGGGTTGCATTGAGCGCAGTGCCGTTTTCGGTCGCATACTCCCGCTTGAGCGATGCCTTGATGTATCGTTTCGCCTCCACCTGATTCAGTCCTTCCATGCGAATCAAGTCATCTGCTTCGCGCTTCTGCTCCTCTTGAGCGAATTTAAAGAAGGCGTCAATAATACTCGCCTTGTCTCCAATGTCGTCCAGATCAGTTTGATTGATGAAGTCAATAATCAGGCTCTCCTTAGCCCGGCTTCCAATGCTGGCACGAATCACCCGCCTAACTTCATCAATGAGGTCTGCCTTGCTCTTGGTCTGCTTGTTGTGCTCGAAGATGAGTTCCAAAATGTAATCGAGGTTAATCTCTTGGGACTTCAATAGATCCACTTCAAACACGACGTCATCCCAATCGACAGTCGATTCATCTTTCTGTTCACCCTCCTTCTGCCTTCGCAACCATTCCCGCGTGTCATTGTATGCCGAGCGGTAATCCTGGACCAGCCGATCGGAGGGCACTTCTATCTTCTGCATCGCCTCCAGATCGTCATCGCTCAAATGGTGCTTAGCCTTAAACTCCTCGACAGCATTCCCATCATTCAAATCAACATCTTGCAACGATTTGAGCCCTGTGAATTCGTCAAAGTTGCGCAGCACATTCTCGATTCGAAGGTACTCTCCAAAAAGCTTCACGAATCCCTTTCTCTCTAGCTCCTTAACAATCTCACCGGGTTCAGGAAAACGCTCCTTCAGTTCTTCCACTACTTCCACATAGCCGCGACATGCCTTTCCCGTGGCAATGTCGGTGAAGCCCTCCATGTATTCCTTGTAGCTCTTCTCGAGAATCACGTTCTTGGTATTGGCATCACCAAAAAGCGTGATCGCATCAATGGTGCTCTGCTCCAAATCCCTGAACGTTACAATATTCCCGAATGTCTTGGTGGCATCATAAATCCGATTGGTGCGCGAAAAAGCCTGTAGCAGCCCGTGGTAGCGTAGGTTCTTATCCACAAAGAGCGTGTTGAGCGTCGGTGCATCGAAACCGGTCAAGAACATCCCCACTACGATCAGCAAGTCTACGCACTCTTCAACAGGAAGCTTGTTTCCATGAGCATCTTCCCCCTTCACCCTCTGAGCAAGGTCTCGATAATAATTCTGAAAGCCCTTGCTATCGACACCGTAGCTCGTCCCGAACGCTGAATTGTAGTCAGCGATTGCAGCACAGAGGAATTCTTTCGCGCTGCTATTCATGGCCGATACCTCGAAGCTCTCGTCCGGGATGTCTCCAACAGCGTCCTGCTCCTCATTAGCCGCAAAAGAGAAGATTGTGGCCACCTTCAGCCGCTTCCTTTCCTCTACATCTCCCTGCAGTTCACGGAAGATTTCGTAATACGCCTTCGCAGCATCCACACTGCTTACTGCGAACATGGCATTGAAGCCCCTTGCTCCCATTCGGACACGGTGCGTCTTCAGCGGGAAATTCCTCAGAATATATCCCGTGATCTCATGAATGCGATCCGGATGAAGCAACGCCTGCTTGTTCTCTGCGGCAGTCAACTTATTCTCATCCTGCTCGGTCTCGATGGCTTTGAA
>CAZKNW010000062.1:0-12253 GCA_964554035.1 uncultured Verrucomicrobiota bacterium | reverse complement strand
ACTTCAATTCCCCTCGCTTCACCGACAAGAGGAACTCCCGGTGTTCCACCATCGAAATGTTCAGTAGGCCTGTCTCCAAGGTCTGTCGCCCCGAGATCAGCAGGCGCAGGAGGTGCATGGCATGTTTCCAACGAACCTCACCATGATTCCTGAGATCCTGTTCCATCTTCTTGAACTGGCTCATCGCGTAGCCGCTGAAGGTCTGAAAGATGAGTTTCGACAGGAAAACTGATCTCATTGACACCAACTCCTCACCGATTTCATCAAGAATCTCCATCTCCGGAGAGTGAAGGGTCTCAAGAATGTTGGGGTTTGCCTTCAACGCCAGCAGGAGAAACTTACGCAACTCCCAGAAGACAGACTGAGCCTCATGATCCTCAAATTGCTCTGGAGGATCATGCAACGACCACACCATCTCCTGAGACGCAATGTAGACTCCCCGGAAATCGGTATCCGATTCCTCAGTCTCCAAACCATACGCCCTCGAGCCAACCACCGATTTGAAGAGCAGGGCTCCATCCAGATCGAAGGCGGAGGAGGCCCCTGTTCCTTCATTCTTGAGATTCTTCAGAATTTTGAGGCTCTCGGGAGCAACTCGCGCCAGAACACCATCCGGAAACTGAACATGAAAAAGCTCACCTTCAGTCGTTGGTGTCCTGACAACCATCGCAACCGCACCGGCAGGATGGACGACCTCTCTTTGTCCGTTGATAAGATTGTTCTTCAGGACCACTTGAGTACCTGCATGCAAACGTGGCTTCTCCATATCAATCCTCCGCCCTCTCGCCCGGAGGGGCCATCTTGACGATGCGGGGATGGAATTTCCCCTTGATGTCGACGAGATCGGACTGGGCACCCATCACCTGGTGGATGTCCTTGTAGACCATGGGAACCTCGTCCAGTCCCGCTGAGATCAGGGTCACGTCCTGCTTCTTCAGGAAGTCCTTTGCTTCCTTCCACCGGAACGAGTTCAGGGCCTTGGTACGGCTCATGATACGGCCTGCCCCGTGGAACGCCGAATCCAGGGACTCGGCATTTCCTTTGCCTTCGACCACGAAACCAGGCGTGGCCATGGAGCCGGGAATGATGCCGAGCACACCCCTGCCCGCAGGTGTGGCGCCCTTGCGATGGACGATCAGTTCCTTCTCCACACCATCAATCATGTGCCGTTCCTTCCATGCAAAGTTGTGGTGGTTCTCCAGCCCCATGATCACCTCGGCGCCCAGGTTGGCAGCGACATGCCTATGGATGCAGGCATGGTTGGCCGCCGCGTAACGCCCCATGAGGTTCATGGCGTTCCAATATTCCTGACCGTCATGAGTATCCATGTCTAGCCATGCCAGGTGCTGCAGCGGTCCCTTCAGCTCAGGGTGACTTCGCTTCGCCAGCTTACTGTAATGCGCGCAGACCGAAGCCCCCGAGCCACGACTACCACTGTGACTGAGCAACGCCAGGTATCCCCCGGGTTCCAGCCCCTGAAACGGTTCCTTGATCACGAACAGGCCAAACTCCACGAAGTGATTACCGGATCCACTGGACCCCAATTGCGCCCACGCCTTGTCGCGGAAACGCTTCGTGACGGGACTGATGTTCCAGTCCTCGTCCATCACATCGTGTTCGCGCTGCTTCTTGAAGGTCGCCCCGATACCGAAACGCGTCTCGGATTCAATCGCCTCAATCAGGCGGTCCTTGGATTTCTCCAGCTTCTTCACCGGAAGATCCAGAACCGTCATCTTCATGCGACAGGCGATATCGACACCCACCGCATAGGGCACCACGGCATTCTCCGTGGCCAACACGCCACCGATCGGCAACCCATAACCCAGGTGTGCATCCGGCATCAATGCGCCCTTCACCGACACGGGCAGACGACAGGCATTCTGCATCTGCTCGCGTGATGCGTCATCAATGTCTGTTCCCCATTGTCGCCATGAGACCGGTTCATTGCGGCAGGCAATCCGCCCCTCCGTCAGGGATTTGGCAAACGCCCCCTTCAGAGCATCCTTGAGGAACAAGGAAGGCTCCTCAACCACCGCCATGATCATCTCAGCGATCCTGTCACGGTCGCCTCCTTTCAGCACATAATTGGCAATCAGGTCCTTCGCCTCATGCATAGGTTCCCCAAACGGCACGCCAAGCTTCTGAATCTCCTTTGTCTTCATTCTCCTTGTCTCCCCAATTGGGAAGAGTCTTGAAGTTTATCACATCGAATGGGAATCGCGAAACAATTCCAGCCAGGTCATCATTCCTTTCTTCCTGATTTCCTCATTCCACCTCTTTCCTACGTCCCAGCTCCAGGCCCACCAGTCTTCCACTGGTGAGCGCCCAGGCGATGTGGAGTCCGTGGCCCCAGAGGATCTGGCCACCCAGTCCATTCTGCCCTACGGCATAGAGCCCGGGAATAGGATAGCCTCCCGCATCGAGAACCTGCGCGGATTCATTGATAGCAGCTCCACCTTCGGTGGTCGTGAACCAGGCCTTCACCGGGCCCAGCAACATCCAGGTCTGTCCTCCCAGGAACATCTTGTCACCGGTGCGGCCGAACGGGTCCTTCTTTTCACCAGCCACGTAAAGGTTGAAGCCTTCCACCGCGGCATGGATATGCTGTGGCACCATGCCGGACAAGGTTGCGAGCACGGTCAATGACTTCCCCTTGAAGACGAGGTCCGGCCGCATGCGTTGGTAATCGTCGAGGTAGGCATAGGCAATCTCGGGCGCCGTCGAGATGAAGTAGGGCCACTCGGAAAATTTCTTGATGAGGTGGTCACAAAGAAGAATGTAGGCCTCCTTCCCTGGCTGCCTTGAAACCAGGATCTCGCGCTTGGGCGAATCCCATTCATTGCAAAAGCGACGCCCCTCTTTGTTGAGGAGGATGGCCCCCTCCTTGAAGAGGCTGTCCTCGGGATGCTGCCAGGTGACAAGGAGTTCCTTGATCTTCTTCCGGATGATGGACTTCGGGACGAAGGGTAGCAACTTGGCCAGAAGCTTACCCTTCCAACCTCCTGTGGGAATGAACTGCTCAAAGGGATCCACACGCCTCGGTGCAATGAACCTCAACTCCGGCCCATAGGTCACCTCCATGTTGATGAGCTTGCCACCGACAGCATCGACCAGCCGATGGCCATCGCCCACGGCGTGGGGATTGATACCCTCTATGTTTTCAAACTCACTTCCCTTGTATGCCGAAATCAGATCGGGGGCATTGGCATAGTCTCCGGCTGCCATCACCACGCCGAAGTTCGCCTCCAGTGAAAACTCATGGCCGTCGATCTCCGCCTTCACACCACTGACCCGTTCCCCTTCCCTCAGGAGCCCCACCACGGCAGCGGAACATTTCACCGTGCCACCCAGCTTCACCAATCGGGAATGCAGCACCGCCACATAGGCCTTGGCGTTGGGAACCACATTGTGCATCCGCGCCTTGCGGTTGGGGGGCTCGGGACTGGGTCCGTGAAAGGCGAGGCCCATGCCTTCGAGCCACTCCAGCGTTTCTGCCGAGTGGGAAAGGAAATGGTTTCTCAGCTCGGTGGTGTTGAGCCGTTCGATCTCCTCCGGCGCAAACTTGCCGGCATCCTCCGCGTGCTCTTCGGGGGAATCCTTCAGCTTGGCCTTGCTCTGAAGGCGGCTCCCACTGGTGGTGAAGGATCCCACCGCAATACCCGTGGTGCCACCAAGCACCGGTTGCTTCTCCAAAAGAAGCACATCACACCCGGACTCCGCTGCACTGACCGCAGCCGCCAGCCCACTTCCACCGCCACCTACAACGATGACGTCATATTCCGTTTGCTTCATAAGAATGGATCGGATTCACATCCGATTCTACTTCACCAACTCCTGTAGAATCCAATGTGAATTGGATCACTTCTCTCCTGTTACAACACCTCTGAGATCAGGACCTCCCTCTTTTCCTCCAGTGAGCGCTTTCCGGCTTCGAGGGCGGCGATGAGTTCCACTTCTTCCTCCACAGGCACGACTTCCTTTCCGCTTTGCACGTAGTCCATGAAGGCCATGAGGAGATACCAATAGAGATCCTTCAAGTCCGGCTTCACGGTGACCCAGCCCTTCTTGCCGTAGACGCCGATTTCATAGCCACCGCGCATCCAGTCACGTCCAGCCACCATCAGGACCACCTCGCGGTCGTCCTTGAAACGAATGCGGACGATGTTGCGGTCGGGACTTCCCACATTGACCGCGGAGATCGCACCCGGTCCAAGAACGGCATAGGCCATCGAAAGCGCGTGGATGCCATAGTAGACGAGTTCATTGCCACAGATCGTCTGGGCGAGGTGCACCGGGCCGATCTTCGCGACCTGATCCTTCAATGCAATGATGTCGGGGACAAAGCGCAGCGAACTGGCCGACATGAAGGGCGTGCCGGTCCTGCGAACCAACTGGGCCACCTCACGCGCCTTGCGCGCCGTCATGGCGAGGGGTTTGTCGCAGAAGGTGGGAATCCCCTTCTCCAGGGAGTACTTCGCATACTTCGACTGCTCTCCGGAACCATCATCCACGATGATCACCACATCCACCCCCTCGCAGCATTCCTCAGGCGTCTCGCAGACCGTCCGAATGTCACAGGCCCTGGCCAGCCTTGTCGCCCAGTCGCGATGATTGTCCCAGACCTTCACCACCTTCGCTCCCTCGATGCGTTTCTTCGATCGCACGAAGGTCCACTCGTGCTGCTTCACCTCAGCCTCATCAAATCCATTGAAGGTCGATGCGAAGGCGGTGCCATGGTTGGAGCCATGCCGGATGGGTTGATCCAGGTATTGGTAGGTGGCGGCCGAGACCAGTCCGATGCGCAATGGGGGCATGTCCGAAGGAGAACAGACAGGCGGAGAAATGATAAGTGAATTTGTTGCAGCCCGGGCGCATCAATGGTGAACTCTCCTTATGCCCCTCGTTCGACACCCCATGGCCCTTGGCCTGTTGATGCTGACGCTCGTCGGCACCGTTTCCGCCGACTGGAAGAACGTTCCCGTGCCCGGCGAGATCCCCTTCCATCAGGAAGGCTGGTACCGCGCCTGGTTCAAGCCCCACTCCACCTTCTTCATCAAGCACGAGCGGGATCTTTTCGGGGAATCCGCCATCCTGAACATCCGGGGCCTGACAGGAGCCCATGAGGTCTTCATCAATGGCACCCAACTCGGGACGGGAGGCAGCTTTCCACCAGACTACCAGGACGGCAGCGGGGGCAACCATCGTCACAAGATCACGTCCGGCCTGCTGGTGAAGGACCAATGGAACGAGGTCCTCATCCACACCTACCAGCCTGGTTCCAAGGGAGGCTTCACCTCGGAGGCGCCCTTTGTCATGAACTACTTCTGGGAGTGCGTCATGGAGGGCGAATGGAAATTCCAGGAAGGGGCGGAACGCCCCGAGATGAAGGGGGCCGTCGAGGAGAAGCCATCCATCGCCTTCGACACCTGGAATGAATCCAACCGCGTCCTTGGCCGGGCAGAGAAACTGGTGCACGGGGAAAAGATGTCCGCAGAAGCATCCCATGCCCTGATGGAGACACCTGAGGAACTGGAGGTGGACCTGATGCTCGCCGAGCCCCTCGTAGCCCAGCCGACCCACTTCAGCTTTGATTCCAAGGGACGTCTTTGGGTCGCACAGTATCGGCAGTATCCCTATCCGGCCGGGCTGAAGATGGTCAGTCGTGATCGCTACTACCGTTCCCACTATGACCGCAAGCCACCCGCACCGCCCAACCACGATCGAGGCGCCGACATCGTCTCGATCCATGAAGACACCGATGGTGACGGGAGCTACGACAGGAACACCATTTTCCAGGATGGCCTCAACATGGCCAACGCCGTGGTCCGGGGACATGGCGGCGTCTGGGTCATGAACACGCCCTACCTGCTCTTCTATCCCGATGCCGATTTCGACGACAAGCCGGACGGGCCACCCGTCGTGCATCTCGACGGCTTCGGCATGGAGGACACCCACTCGGTTGCCAACGGTCTGGTTTGGGGAATGGATGGTTGGCTCTATGGTGCCCAGGGCAGCACCACCACCTGCCATGTTCGGCGTCCGGGCATCGATGATGAAAACGGAGGGCTCTACTTCCAGGGCTGCATGGTCTGGCGCTATCATCCGGAGACCCGGCGCTTCGAGATCTTTGCAGAAGGCGGAGGCAACAATTTCGGGTTGGAACTGGACGATGACGGCCGCCTCTTCACCGGCAACAACGGAGGGCAAACCCGTGGGTGGCACTACATGCAGGGAGGCATCCACCTGATGCAGGGCACCACACCCAACAAGTTTGGACCGCCACGCAATCCCTTCGCCTTCGGAACCCTTCCGAAGATGGAGACCATCCAGGACATCAAGCGCTTCACCCACTTTGCCACCCTGGTCGAGTGCACCGCACTTCCCGAGAAATACCAGGGCTCCTTCTTCGCCGTGGATCCCCTGCACAATTTCGTCATTTCAAGCACCCGTCTTGAGAAGGGCGCCACCTTCAAGACCTCGGACATTGGGAAGGTCCTGACCAGTGGTGACTTTGCCTTTCGCCCGGTCTTCATCGGCAACGCGCCCGATGGCTCTGTCCTGGTGGCGGATTTCTACGAGCACTACATCGCCCATGGGCAACACTATCAGAGCCAGATCGATCCCACGACCGGACGCATCTTCCGGCTTCGAGGCAAGGGAATGGCACTCGAAAAGAACCTCGACCTGAACGGGAAGAAGTCATCGGAGCTGCTCACGTTCCTCGGACATCCGAACAAGTGGCACCGTCACACCGCTGTTCGACTGCTTGGCGAGCGCAAGGACCCTGCTACGAGAAAGGCACTTGTGGCCCTGGTGAAGAACGAGGATGGCAGGAAGGCACTAGGCGCGCTCTGGGCACACTATCAGGCGTTCGGAATCGATGATGGCCTCGCCACCTCCGCCATCCGCCATGATGACCCGATGGTGCGGTATTGGGGCGTCCGACTGGCCTGTGACGAGCCCGGCTTCGGACAACGCCGAGAGGACACCTCCCTTTCCAACAAGCTGGGAGACGTTCTGGAGGGTCGTGAGCGGGTGTCGGATGCCATGCTGGATGTCCTGCTCGAGGCAGCCCGTTACGAGCGGAATGCCGAGGTGAGATCCCAACTGGCCACCTCCGCCAGGAGACTACCGGTGGGTCAGGCACTTCCCCTGGTGAAGGAAGTGTTGAGGCATTCGGAAGACCTCGACGACGAATATGTTCCCCTGCTCTGCTGGTGGGTGCTGGAGTTCCATCTCGATCAAGGTCGCGAAGCGATCCTCGACATGATGAACGACACCCATTTCCGGAAGGAACCCATGGTGGAAACCCACATCCTCGAGCGACTGATGCGTGCGTTCGCATTGAAGGGACGCAACCAGGACCTGACCGATGCCGCACGTCTTCTCGAGATGATCGATGACGCCAACCAGAAGGATGCGGTCCTGAAGGGCTTCGAACTGGCCTACCAGGGACGAAGCATGGGTGGTCTTCCCGAACGTCTCGCCAAGGCGCTGGTCGAGAGCGGCCGCAGTTCGCTGGAACTTCGCCTCCGACTTGGGAAGGAGGATGCCATTAAGGACGGAATACGGATCGCACAGGACACCAAGGCAAAGATGGACCAACGCGCCACGATCATCCGCACCCTTGGCGAACTCGCCGTTCCTTCCGCCATGGGAGCCCTCGTCAATATTGCCACCACCGACAAGGACGAGTCCCTCCAGCGAATCGCAATAGCCGCCCTCGGTCCCTACGAGGATTCCTCCATCGCAACGACCCTGATCCAGTCATTCGAGAACACTCCGGATTCCAACCATGCGGCGACCTTTGATCTTCTCCTCAGTCGCAAGCCCTGGACCCAGAGACTGGTATCCTCCATCGGGAAGGAAATCCCCGAGGCCGCCATCACCTCAGAAGTGGCCACCCGCCTGACCGAGCACCCCGATGCCTCCATCGCCAGGTTGGCGGGACAACGACTCCGTAAGAATGCACCATCGAAAACCCCGGCGACGCCAGAGAAGATCAATGAACTCCGGACGATGCTTTCCAAGGGAACGGGCAATCCCTACGCGGGAGAGGAGGCCTTCATGAATCGCTGTGCGGTCTGTCACCGGCTCTTTCACAAGGGAGGTGACATCGGGCCTGATCTGACCCCCTACCAACGCGGCAATCTCGAGACGCTGCTCACCAGCATCCTCGACCCCAACGCCGAGATCCGGGAAGGCTTTGAGTATGTCTCCGTGGAAACCGGCGATGGCAGGATGATCACCGGGTTCCTCACGGACCAGGACACCCAGGTCGTGGCCCTACGCGGCATGGCGGGGGAAGACATCCGGGTTGAGCGATCCAACCTGAAGTCATTGACGCCGATGGGACGCAGCCTGATGCCGGAGGGATTGCTGGCAGGGATGTCCGAACAGGAACTCAGGGACTTCTTCGCCTACCTCCGGATCTCACAACCCATCACGAAATGATTAGAAGGGGTGAAATCTACATGAATGCACGTTTCTCTTTCGTCCTGATTGTTCTCGCAGCTTCCCAGGCGTTCGCAGCGGATCCTCTCATCAAGTCCATCACCAAGGAGACACTCTTCTCCAACCGGGATGGCACAAGCATCACCTGGTTTCATCCCCGGGCTTGCCTCGTTCCTGCAGAGCATGGAGGAGCCAAGGTGCTGATGACCTTGCAGCAGATCTCCGGTTCCGACTACTTTGGACCCGTCCACTGGGTGGAGGCGACCACTTCTGGAACCGAATGGACCAAGCCCAGCGTGATTTCCGCCCTCGACCGGAAGCCCTACCCTCCCCACGACGGCCTGATGGCCGGCGTTTGCGATGTGGTTCCCCAGTATCATCCCCAGACAGGCACGACCCTGGCGATGGGGCATGTGGTCTTCTATAGGGGGCCCAGGTTCTCAAGAGGCGACCAGCTTCCACGTTACCCGGTCTATTGCGTCAGGGATGCAAACGGCCAATGGTCGGAACGTAAGATCCTGGAGTGGGATGACCCACGCGGAGGGCACATCTATTCCAACAACTGTGGCCAGCGCGTCGTGCTTCCCAATGGTGACATCCTGCTCGCCTTCACATTTGGTCCGGAAGCGAATTTTCGGTCAGTTGCAGGAGTTCTCTGTTCCTTCGACGGGAAAGAGCTCAAGATCAAGGAGGTAGGACCGCCTCTGGAGTTGAAGCACAAGCGAGGTTTGCTGGAACCTTCGATCACCCAGTTTGAGGGCAAGGTCTACATCACCATCCGCGCCGAGGATAATCGTGGCTACAACAGCGTGAGCCGTGACGGGTTGAACTGGGAGGAGAAGAAGCCCTGGACCTGGGACGACGGGGAACCCATCGACATGTCGACCACGCAGCAGCACTGGCTGCCCCACTCAGAAGGCTTGTTCCTGGTCTACACGAGGAAGGACAAGTCAAACATCAATGTCATGCGCTGGAGATCCCCCCTCTGGATCGCAAGGGTGGATCCTGAGAAACGCTGCCTGATCCGCAGCAGCGAACAGGTCGTTCTGCCGCTTGTGGGCGATGGGGTGAAGGATCCAAACGGAGTTGCACTGATGGGCAACTTTCACGTGACCAACGTCACCCCTGAGGAATCGTGGGTCACCGTGGGTGAATGGTTGCCAAAGAAAAACGCCAGGGGGGATACCCTCCTGGCGCGAATTGTCTGGAACAGCCCGAACAGGCTGTTGGATGTGACGGGCGATTAATAACGATCGCGACGATCGCGGCCACCGCCGCCGCCGCCACCGTAACCGCCACCACCGCCACCGCCACGCGGACGATCCTCACGAGGACGTGCCACGTTGACAGCGAGCTTGCGCCCGTTGAACTCGGCACCGTTCAGCGCGTCGATGGCCTTTTGGGCCTCCTCGTCCGTCGCCATGGTCACGAAACCGAATCCACGGGAACGGCCCGTGTCGCGATCGTTGAGAATGACGGCGTCAACCACGGAGCCGTGTTCGCCGAAGACCTCTTCCAGCTGGCTGGTGATGATCTCATAAGAGATGTTACCTACGAATAGTTTGTTGTTCATGTGATGATTAGTCTATTGAGGAAGATCCTGCACCGTCTTGTTCCCGACCACCGGGTTTCAAATCATCACCGAACACTCACCGTTCACCTGAAGATTCACCTGAATGACGGGCACAGATCCGCCCTCGGTGCGAACGTTGACACAGACGCACGCAATTTGAAGCACGAAATTGCGAAATTTTTCGAATTTTTCAGAGGCGCAAAATCGGGGTTTGGAGGAGACAGATCGGGTGTTACGCCTGCTTTTCCTACATACCCAGCTGATAGGAGACGGTTTTCCGCTTTCCGTTCGGGGACACAACCTCCATGCGCACCGTATCTCCTGGCGCATGGTTCATGCGGAACCAGACCAGAAACGGGCGCCCGGTGATGTCCGGATTCTCACCATTCACCGACACCACGATATCGTTGTGCCGGATGCCAGCCCTCCACGCAGCCGAGGCTTCGGTACGTTTTCCAAGGAACACCCGCGCCGCCATGCTTCCCTCGGAAATCCCCCTCTTCCTTCGATCGGCATCACTTGTCTGAAGGGGAAAGAACTCGGGAGCCGGACCGAAGACTCCCTCGGACATGGTCTTGCGCCAATCCAAGTTGGTCACCCTCCAGCCATCTTCCACCTCAAGGGTTCCCTCCATAAGCTTCCCACCTCGCTTCCAGATGACATCCATGTTCCCGGAACCGGAAGGCCCCCGATGAAGCACTCCACGAAAATCAGCCTGACCAAAGAGGGGCGTTTCTTCAGCTGCCGCCAATACATCCCCTTTCCTTAAACCGGCCTTGTCTGCCGCACTCCCGCTCTCGACGGAAGTGACAAGGAGCCCATGGTCACGATCCACGGTCAGACCGACATTCTCGGGCAGAGGCCAGACCTGCGTGTCGCGAATCTTGTCGAAGGTCCCGGCCTCCACTGCAGGAAGACGAAGAAACTCGGCCACCTGATGGCAGTGGATGCAGGTCTCGAAGTGCTTGGCGGCACCCGGCTGACGCTTGATGAAGCTGTCATGGCCGGGGAGTTCGCTTGGTTTCCTTGCCGTCACGTTCTTCCTGGGCATCGGAAGCTCCAGTGGCCACTGCTTCCTCCGGGAATCATAATGAAAATCCAGGATGCGCTTCAGCGTGTTGGCCAAGGCCTCCTCCGAAATGCGGGTGGCATCCGAGACATGATCCCTGCCGCCAAAGACTCCATAAACCTGACCTTCCGGCGACAGGAACCACCCCCACCAGGACATGTCGAGATCCTGATAGCCTTCGATGGGAAAGATCCTCAGGTCGATGAGATTGGCGTTGGTCAGCCGCACCGTTACGAATTGCGTCAGTAGGGGATCAAGCCGTTGACCGCCCTCAAGAACCTCCTTGTCGAAGGCCGAGCACTGCTTGCAGGGGAGGCACCTCATTGTGACAAAAATCGGGCGGCCGGTTTTTCGTGCTTCCGCAAAGGCCGCGTCCAGATCGCCCGGCCATTTCGCCTTGAAGGAGGCAGGCAGGGGCAACTTGGCAGGCTCGGGAAAGAGGATTTCCTTCCATGGCAACTCGCCATGGGCAGAGGCAACAGCCAACAAAAGAAACAGGAGGACGGGCTTCATGGTCGGAACGATGCCCGGCCCGAACGGGTTGTCAATCTCCAGCCGACGACACCGGGGATCAATCGCGTGTGATGCGCTCCAGTTCGGCTTGCAGTTTTTCAAGCACCTGCCTCCTCGCGTCATCATCCGCCTTGCGGGGTACTTCGATCATCGGCGCCAGAAAGGCATCACATCGACAAAAGGGCATCGGCACCTGGAAACGATCCCAGCTCTTCAGTGTCTTCTTGGCCGAGAGCGAATAGGAAACAGGAATGATGGGAAAGCCGGACAACTGGGCCAGCCAGATGACGCCCTCCTGTGCCACGTAACAGGGTCCCCTGGGTCCATCCGGAGTGATGGCCAGATCGAATCCCTTCCTCGCATGGGAAGTCATCTCCTTCAGGGCCTGCCTGCCCCTGCGACTGCTGGAGCCACGGATCGGTTGGACCTCAAAGCTTTCCAGAATTCCAGCAAGGATGGATCCGTCCTTGCTCGCGCTGACCATTGCCGCCATCCGTCGGTCCTGCTTCGTTTCCCTGACGAAGCGCCGGTAGAGGGCGAGTCGCTCCTGCAGGTCCGGGACGAGCTTCTCGGGGAGGAAGGCTGCGACGGGAACCTCGACCTCGGGATCGATCCGGGAGCGCGCGAGGTTGCCCTTCGCCTCG
>CAZKNW010000061.1:0-12275 GCA_964554035.1 uncultured Verrucomicrobiota bacterium | reverse complement strand
AGCAGCGGGATGTTCTTCAGGTAGGGAACCCCCGCCTCCGTCTTCCGCTTGGTTGTGCTGATGAATCCCCCAAGGATGATGGTCTCGCCGTCCTGCACCGCCACGGATGCCTGGGCGCTTCGTTCAGTGGTCGTAGGCACCGGGTTCCCATCAATGGTCGTCGAGGGTCCCAGCTCGGCAACGTCCTGGGCGATCTCCAGGACCACCAATCCATCCTGGTTGATCAACGGAAGCACGTTCAACTCGATGCCGACAAACTCATTCTGGAACTGTGAACGTCCACCACCGTTGATGTCGCTGAAGGTTCCTGTCACGAAGGGAACGGTCCTTCCAACACGCAGGCTGGCCTCGACGGCATGCGTCGTCTGCACCCGTGGGCGGGACAGGACGTTGATGTTGCTGTCCCTTTCAATGGTCTCGAGGGCCACATCCCAGCTCTGGCCGAACTGCCCGAAGTAGCTGAATCCCTCAGGCAGCGCACTAGGGAAGTTCGTCACGGCACCCGGAAAGAGTCCCCCAAGGTTGTTGAAGCCACCAAAGCCCGTTCCCGAATCGCCAAAGCGCTTCGGCGACTGGGCGGCACTGACCCCGAAGGCAAAACTGGAATCCAGCGAAACCTCCATGATGATCGCCTCGATCAACACCTGCGGCTGTACCGTGTCCAGCTTGTCGACGATCTCCTTCACCTTCTCCCTCTCCCTCTTCGTGCCAAAAACGAGAAGGGCATTGGTTCGTTCGTCCGCAATGATCTGCGCCTGTCCCAACATGGGGCCCTCCTCACCGCTTCCACGTGCCGCCCTCTGGACGATCTGCTGAAGGCGGTTGTTGAAGGAAGATCTTGATGAGGCCGCGGTCTGCTGGGGCGTCGTTGCCCGGTTCTGGGTGGTGGTGGTGTTCCTGTTGTTGAGGGAACTCCCGGTGCGGCTGGAAGAACTGCTGCCAATTCTCGAGCTGCCGGAGGTGGAAAGCCCCCTGCTGGCACTGCCTCCCGTGGTGGTGACCCCCCCCTCGGTCAATGAACCAAGCACACTGGCAATGTCGCTGGATAGCGCGTACTTGATCGGGATCACCTCAAGGTCCTCATCGCGGATGACCTCGACATCAATCTTCTCGATGACCTCCATCATGCGCTTGACGTTGGAGGCGTAGTCCCGGAGGACCAGGACATTGGAGCTGTCGATCGCGACCAGGCCGGCGGCGTTCTTGGAAAA
Organism: uncultured Verrucomicrobiota bacterium; assembly: GCA_964554035.1. Taxonomy (GTDB): domain Bacteria; phylum Verrucomicrobiota; class Verrucomicrobiia; order Limisphaerales; family CAZKNW01; genus CAZKNW01. Next base: position 11,064 of record CAZKNW010000061.1, on the reverse strand, counting down.
CGTCGTGATGGCCGCCAGAACCTCACTTGCCAGGGCGTGCTCCAGCTGCACCACCTGTGTCACGAACTGATCGGCTTCAGGCAGGTTTTCATAGGGTACCTTGAGGAACTCCGCCCCCTGGAGATTGGCCTCGGCCACCGGCACCACCTTCACGAACTTGTCACCAAAGGGAATGACTGTGATGCCGTTCATCGCAAGGATCGTGTCCAGCGCCTGCACCGCCTCGACCTTGGTCAGCTTGGTCTGGGCCTCCAGGGTGATCTGGGTTGCCTGAAGCGTGTTCGGCCTGAGGATCGTCTTCTGGACGAGGGCGGCATAGAGGTCCAGGACCTGGTCCAGGTCCATGTTCTTCATCTTGATGGTCTCAGGGGTGATGACCGTATCCGGGTCCGGAACATCCACGCCCGCCACCGAGGTGCGTTGTGCGCCCATCGCAGGCGCGCCCGCAGCGGAAGGCTGGTTCCCAGGGACGGCATTGGCCTGGGGCGTCGCAGGAGCCGTAGGTTGGGAAGGCACCGCGCTTGACGGAATCGCCGGTGGGGGTGGGATGGGAGGAGGCACCGAAGCAGCAGGGGCGTTGCTGGAAGGCCTGGTCGTACGTGTGGGAATGGAAGGGATCACCCGGTTCGTGGAGACTCCGGTGGGAAGTCCCGAGGGCCTGACGAACCGGTTGGTTGCCACCGGTTGGGTCACGACATTGGTCTGCCCACGCATCTGTTTGGCACGGTTGAGCTTCTCCATGATGGATCGGTCAAGCTCCCTGCCGGAAAGGTTGGTCTGGTTGGTCTGTGCCATTCCGCTCAGGCAGGCGAGCATCCATCCCAGGACCAGGATGAACGCCGGATGCGCAGACGGGAATGTTCGTTGCGTTTTCATGGGCTTATTTTTGATAGCTCGCAATGAGCGTCACCCGACCGGTCAGCGTCTCCCTCTTGGGATCCGGTTTGATGGTCAGGTCATAGACGCGGATGAGCGAGGCGTCCTCTCCGAGCGCGACAAGAAACTGGACCAGCTCCTTGTCGTCGGTGTTGGCATAGGTGAGTGGAAGGGTCTTCTCAATGAAGAAATCGTTCGTGCCGCCCCGGCTGTCGCGGATCTGTTCCCAGCGGTTGATCTTGATGCCGGTGCGGTTGACCTGGGACTGGATGGAACGGAGGAAGTTGATGCCCTGGTCCGATGAAGCCACCACCGCGCCCTGGTTCTCCAGTTCCTTCAGATCCTCGTTGAGTCCGGGCAGACGATTACCGGCGGCCTGATACATCTCCAGCCGCTGACGGGCATCACGGATCTCCTCGCCCAGCACCTGATAGTCGTTCCGGTAGGGCAGGACATACCAAGCGTTGAGGATGACAAAGACCACCACCGCCATGAACATGATCAGGCGGCGCTCGCCGGCACTCAGGTTGAGACTGTCGAATAGCTTGTTCATTCCTTGCCAAGGTCTCCCAATTCCGCGGTGAAACTCCAGTCCATGATGGAGGCCGTCTGGTTGTTGATCTGCCTGAAGGTGGGAGGGGTCACCTTCCTGAAGATCTGTTTCCCCTCAACCTCGTATTCCGAAAGGATCTGGTTGAAATCAGTCACCTTCTCGATCTCATCAAGGGGCGCGGTCCCCGACAGCGAGAACTCGGAGCCATCCACAAAGCGAAAGCTGTTCAACACCAGTCCATCGGGAATGGTTTCGGAAACGGCGAGCCAGCCATCCAGAGCCGCATAGCGAAGCCCGATCTGCAGCTTCTGAACCCCCAGTCTCGCGTCCAGTGCCTGCGCCTCCTTGAAATCCGGCTCCAGCAGGATCACCTGGGCGAGCAGTTCCCGTTTCTCCATCTTCAGGGTTTCCAGCCATCCGAAGTAAACGCCCACCAGGAGCATGTAGCAAAGGATCACGGCTCCGATGCCCCGCATCCAGAGGCGGTCTGTCAGTCGCTGCCGGTAGCGCACCGCCCTTTCCTCCGGGATCAGGTTGGCGTGGGATTCATTCCTCGCAAGCCGCCTCACATTCTCCTCGGCAAGCTTCTCCCTCGTCATCCTGGGCATGACCTTGATCGGTCCCTCCTGAATGCGCTCCAACATGGGTTCCCAGGTCACGGCCTCCTTCTCATCGGCAACCAGGTTCAACCTTGGCATGCCCTGCCCGGCCCATCCCTCGACCTCGCCAGACCAGCGGATACGTGTGAGTTCGGAGGAAAGCTCCTTCTCCCAACCGTCCTCGGCACCCAGGTTGATCACCGAGATGTTCTGGAGGGTGAGGTGCTCCCACCATGCCAACAGGCAGCAGTGGCGCCCACCCGAGGTGAAGGGGAAGAACCAGACCCCGTTGGAACCATCGCATGCGGAAAGCAACTGGTGAACAAACGGCACCTCAAGACGATCCGCCTCAAACTGACGCGCCTCCAGCTTCTCAAGGCAATCCTCCACAAGGTGCCTCGAGGCCAGGAGCAGGACCACACTCTGCATCTGGTCCGGATCGGCCGACTTGTTCGGAACCGGCTCGATGCTCCAGACACACTGGGCCACGGCGATGGGCGACAGCTTCTCAAGCTGAAACTCCACCATCGAGCGCATCTCCTCCACCGTCTCGCATTTGGGAATCCTCACGACCCTCATGAAGACCCGGTCCATCGGAAGCCAGCCGATGTTGATGATCGAGCTCCACAGGGCGTTCCAGCCCTTCACGAAATGGCCGGAAGGCAGGTGCTCGGAAGGATCCCCACTGACCTGCGCCGACCTTCTCGGGTTCTTGCCCGCCATCCCGAACCTCCAGTAATCACTGGTTTCGGAATCCTGCCTTAGGATGTTGCATGCGCTGATACGACCCATCCCTTATTCCTTTGAAAGAAACACCGTGTTTTCAGCGTCGGAGAAGTTGCTCTCGCCATCGCTCCTGCCCTGGTCGGTCTGCGTCACGCGCAGGACTTCCTCAATGGTCGTGATCCCGCTCTTCACCTTGTTCCAGCCATCACGCCTCAGGTTCTTGAGCCCCTTTGAAAGGGCCAGCTGAGCAATGGTCGTGGCGGGCGCACGCTCCAGCACCAGGGAACGGATGTCCTCATCCACCACAAGCAGTTCATAAATACCCTGACGTCCGGTATAGCCGTTGTGGCGGCACGCCTCACATCCACGCCCATGGTAGAAGGTCGTGGACTCGATCTCGTGCTCGGGAAAGCCGATCTTCCTAAGGTAGTTCCGATCCACCTTCTGCTCCTCCTTGCAGGCCGGACAAATGGTCCTGACCAAGCGCTGGGCAAGCACCGCCTCGACCGAGGAAGCCACGAGAAACGGTTCGATTCCCATGTCGATCAAACGGGTGAACGCAGAAGGCGAGTCATTGGTATGAAGGGTCGTGAAGACAAGATGGCCCGTGAGGCTGGCACGAATCGCAATCTCCGCGGTCTCCTGGTCACGACACTCACCGACCATCACCACGTTTGGATCCTGGCGCAGGATGTGGCGCAGTCCCTTGGCGAAGGTCAGCCCGATGTCCGAGCGCACGGCAATCTGGTTGATGCCCTTCAACTCGTATTCCACCGGTTCCTCAATGGTGATGATACGCTTGCTCACCGAATTGATCGTACTGAGAAACGCATACAAGGAGGTGGACTTGCCGGCACCGGTCGGTCCGGTCACCAGAATGATCCCGTGGGGCTTCACCACCAGTTCGCGAAGTGCATCCTCGTCCTCCCTGGCAAAGCCGAGCTTGTCCAGGGTGAGGAAGATGTTTCCACGTGTGAGAAGACGCAGCGAGACGCTCTCACCATAGACCGTCGGAACCGTGGAGACACGGATGTCGAGCTCCTGCCCCTTGATCCGGACGTTGATCCTGCCGTCCTGGGGAAGCCGCTTTTCGGAAATGTTCATTCCCGACATCACCTTGATGCGGGAGATCAGGGCATCCTGGAAATGCTTCAGGTGGGGAGGCATCGGCGTCTGGTGCAGGATGCCGTCGATACGGTAACGAATGCGCAGCTCGTCTTCCGCAGGCTCGAAATGAATGTCCGTCGCGCGATCCTTGTAGGCCTCCCAGATGATCTGGTTGACGAACTTGATGACGCTCGCCTCCTGGTCGTCCTCGGTGATCTCCTTGTCGATGTCCAGGTCCAGGTCCACCGGATCATCGGACGACAATTCATCCAGGGTCTCCGCACCCACGCCGTAATACTTCTTGAGCGTCTTCTCGATCTCGGAGGCCGGCGCCAGGAACAGCTTGATGGGAATCCCAGCGGAGAACTGGGCCGCGTTGAGCATTTCGCCATCGAAGGGGTTGCAGACCGCCAGGTGAAGCACACCGTCCTGGAGGTCGAAGGGAAAGACCTTGTATTGGAATGCAACCTTGGTGCTGACCTTCTCCATGGCCCCCACCGGGATGTCCCGGTCCTTGAGGTTCACCATTTCCCATCCGAGGGCGGAGGCCAGCTTCTCCGCAAAGACATCGTCGGACAGCCCCAACTCCCTCGCCAGGAAGGTCATGAGGTTCTCCTCCGAGCCGTTCTCGACCGAGATGCGCCACTCCTTGAGCCAATGCGACAATTCGTCCCCCTTGATGAGGGAGGCGTCCATGAAAACAGATGTCAGACTGGGCAGCGGCATTCCGGAGCGGTTGTTTTACCGGTCTGTAACAACCCGGACCAGAGAAAGTTGTCCCATGGTCACCTTAAAAGTTCAGGTCAACCGCCAAGGATAAATTCCCTGCTCAAACAACAGTTTTCACTTGTTGTTGCGATGGTTTTTGTCCCGAAATACCCGCCCTTATGAAACGTTTCGCCACGATCACGGTCATCGGCAAGGACAAGACCGGTGTCATCGCCGAGGTCACCAGCTTTCTGTTCGAGAAGGGTGCCAACATCGAGGGACTCGAAGAACAGGTGACCCGGGGCCAGTTCAGCATGACGCTGCAGGCCTCCTGGGACCGGAAGGAATTCGATCAGTCCCACATTGCCAAGGGCCTTGCTGCCTTGGGCAAACGAATCGGCATGGAGATCAAATACCGGTTCACGGATCCCTCCCGACAGCAGCGGCTGGCCATCCTGGTGACCAAGGAAGACCACTGTTTCAAGGCCATCATGGAGGCCTTCGGGAAGGGGCAGCTCAAGAAGGCGAAGCCGGTGGTCGTCATTTCCAACCGGAGGGATCTGGAACCCCTGGCGAAGAAGCACAAGCTCCCCTTTCACCTTGTCTCATGGAATGATCGTGTGACCGCGGAAAAAAAGGCCTTGGAGATCATGGACCAATATGAGGCCGATTTCATCACCTTGGCCCGGTTCATGAAGATCCTCTCGCCGAACTTCGTTTGGCGCTTCAAGAACAAGATCATCAACATCCACCCCTCACTCCTGCCCAGTTTCCCTGGAGCACAGGCCTACCGTCAGGCCTATGAACATGGGGTGAAGATCGTGGGCGTGACCGCTCACTTCGTAAGCATGCAACTGGACGAGGGACCGATCATCGCCCAGGAAAGCTTTACGGTAAAACCGGGGATGTCACTCAAGGACATTGTAGGAGAGGGGCAAAAACGGGAATCAAAGGCCCTCTTGAAGGCCATCAAGCTTTATCTCGACAAGAAACTGGACGTCTACTGGGGTACGGTCCGGGAGGTCTGACTGATTTCAGGCCTCGGGACTGTCGGCACCAACAGAAACCTCAATTCCTTGGGATACGGCATCCAACTCTTCCGGGGTAAGCGACAGGACCGCTTCCCGCATCTCTTTGCCAGGCTTGAACTTCACCACCGCCCTCGGGGGAATTGGGACGTTCTTCTCGGGTGCATTGGGATTCCGGCCAATACGAGCCTTCCGGACCTTCACCTCAAACACCCCGAAGTTCCGCAATTCCACCGTTCTTCCCTTCGCCACAGCGTCTGAGATGCTGTCTAGAGTCATCTGGACCACCTTCATGACATCTTGTTGGATCATGCCGGTGTCCTTGGAAATGCGCACGACTATGTCACGCTTGGTCATCGGTTTGCAGTTTTTTCAGGATTGCAATCGCAGGGTCTGGCATACTATCCCCGAACCTTCGTCTGTCAAGCAGCTATTTTCAATAAATCCCTCAGCTTCAAGCAGAAAGGAATATCGATAACCTGAACCGGTTATCCCCAATAATCGGCAAACGCTGGCTGGGACTGAATGGATACCTTTTTCTTTTTTTGCCCTTTTTCAGGGATTCATCCTGCTTGGGGTGACCTCCTTGAGTCCCCGGCACTCGAACATCTGGATCAGGTGAAATGGGCGTCCGCGATAGGAATTCGTCACCACCCCGAGGTCAATCACCTGCTCAAACTGGTCTTCAAGTAAGGTTGGTGCCTTCATCGGACCCTTGACCCGGCGCAGCCAGATCGCGTTCTCGCCCGTCCGGTGCATGTAGTCCGGCCAGAAGGAAAACTGATTGTCGAGACGCCCCGTATGCTGGAAATAGACCAGGGGTTCGTCCGATGAGACCGTTTCCCTCGCCTCTTCGAGGTAGAACGACATCAGTCCCGTCACTCCGTAGTGCCCGCCGATCAGGAACGTCCGGACGCCAGACCTCTGTTCCAGGTCCGCCCTCGCCTGCTCTGCCGAGGTCACCACAGCCTTCCATCCACGCACCCTGCGGAGCGGATCCACTTCGGCAGGCAGATGGTGACCCGAGATTTTCGCCACAAGGTTGGTATCATGCAGCAGCACTGTGGGCAGGATGCCCAGGAGGAAACCCGCCCAGAACCAACGCCGGATCGATTGCCTTCCCTGTCGAAGGACCTCTTCCCAGTGGATGACCATCAGCATGAACATGGGGACCACGGCCGGGGCGATCCAGTTCGGCTGAACCCGGGAGCGGATCGTGTAGGCGAAATAAAAGAGGAACAGTGGCACCCCCATCGACCAGATGAACATCCGCAATGGGTCTCCACGATGTCGCCGGATGGTCACCCAGCAGGCCCAAACCGCGGCAATCGAGAAGACCGGGTTCATCAGCCCGATTTCGGCCAGGACGAAATCCCAGATGAAATTGGGACGGAAGGTCCATTCATGGTGAAGCCCGCCCCTTTCCTGCAGGTGGGTGAACGTGATCCATTCGTTCTGGGCGTTCCAAGCAAGCACCGGAATGGTGCAGAGGAGCGAGATCCCCACAGCCAACCAGGGCCCCGGCGTTTTCAGGTGTCGACGGGCCGGTGCCCAAAGGAGGAAATAGACCGCCCAACATCCCAACTGGAACGGAAGCGTGTATTTGCTCAGGAATCCACAACCCATCCAAAGCCCCGCCCACAGCCAGTACTTCATCTCGCCCCTCTCCAATGCCCTCCATCCGGCAATCATGGCCAGCAGCCAGAAGAGAACATTCAGGGGATCGATGGTCATGAGGATCGATCCGACCGCCAGCAAGGGCGCCGCCATCACAGCAAGGATCAGGGCGAAAGCCGCCTTGAGATTCACCTCCCTCGCAAGGAAACGGAAGACAACCAACGAAAGAAGCGCGGCTATCAGAGGAGAAAAGAAGCGCACACCGAACTCGTTGTCGCCCCAGATCGCCGTCCCCAGCCACTGGGTGTAGGCAATGAAGGGAGGCTTGCTGTAATAGGAAAGCGCAGGGTGTTTGGCCCAGGTCCACTGATAGGCCTCGTCCTCACTCAACTCGATCTTGTCGGCACCCAGGTAAAGCCAGCGCAAGGCGAGGATCGCCATGATGATTACATAACCCAGGCGTCGCCACTGGGCCTCCACGACAACGGGATCGACGACTTTGGGCGGTTCCCTCCTGTCCAGATACCACCTCGTGGGAATGAAGGATGGAAGTCTTCGCCACCAAATCGGAAACCAACGCATTCCCGCCCACCGCCATAAGGCGTTGATGCCAAACAGGATCCCGATGGAATACCCGGTTCCCAGAAGGGCCCCGGCAAGGACGTCGGATGGATAATGCACCCCAAGATATACCCTCGAGAAGGCAATCAGGCAGGCAATGGGAAGCACCATCCGCAGGGCCACTTTCCGGTAGAAAAAGAAACAAAGACCGAAGGCGGAAAACCAGTTGGCGGAATGGGAGGATGGCAGGCTTCCGCTGCCACCCTTGCCGACGAGCAGGTTGACGTCCTCCAGCGAGGCAAAGGGCCTGGGCCGGGCAAAGGTGTCCTTGAGGGTGTCACAGATCACCCCGTCCCCGATGGCCACAACCAGTAGCATGAGGGGCACGAACAAGCGCCCCTTCGTTCCACCCTTCCAAAGCAACCAGATCGCCAGCACGACCACGGCCGGAATGAAGAGCCCGTTCCAGGCAAGGAAAGGCATGATGCCATGCGAGGCCTCCGTGCCGAAGAGCGGATTGCTCAACGTCCCGTTGATGAAGCGAAATAGCGAGGTGTCCAGCGAGGTCAGCATGGCCAGGACCGTCCGGTCCCTTCCTAGTAGTGGATCAGCGACCTGACGTCCACGTTTCCAAGCCGGTCCCTGCCCTTGAGGAAGTCCAGCTCGATCATGAACACCGCCTCAAGGACGTTGGCGCCAAGTTTGTTCAGGAGATTGATGGCGGCAGCCGCCGTCCCACCCGTGGCAAGGAGGTCATCGACGAGGAGGATCTTCTCGTCCTTGCGCACGGCATCGATGTGAACCGCCACGGTGTTGCTGCCGTATTCGAGGTCATAGCTCTCCTCATGGGTCTCGTAGGGAAGCTTTCCCTTCTTGCGCACCGGCACAAATCCCGCGCCCAGCCTCAGGGCCACGGCAGCAGCAAAGATGAAACCCCTCGCATCAATCCCGACCACGGCATCCACCGATCCCGGTTCATACTTCTCCGCGATCAGGTCGATTGTCCGCGCGAAAAGCCCGGCATCAGCCAATACAGGGGTGATGTCCTTGAAAAGGATGCCTTCCTTCGGAAAGTCCGGCACGTCACGCACAGCATTCTTGATGTCCTCAAGGGAGGGTGTCTGGTCACTCATAGTCGGGGCACAAGCGTGGCAGGAAGCACCCGGGGTGTCAGTTTCAAATGAAAAGGCGCCCCGGATTCAAGACCCGGGGTGCCAGATATCTGCGTCAGCTGCGCGAAGCCCTGAGCCTGTCGAAGGCCCTTCTGCTGCTAGTCCAGCTTCTCGATCTTCTGGATCATCCTGCGCATCTTGCGCAGCGCAATGTTCTGGATCTGCCGGATCCGCTCGCGGGTGACGCCGAATTTCTGTCCCACCTCCTCCAGCGTCCGTTCCTCTCCTCCGTCCAGACCGAACCGGTATTCCAGGATGGTCGACTCCCGATGATCCAGCGTGTTCAGGAACTCACGAAGCAGCCCATGGATGTTCTTGTCCCGAAGGATGTCGTCCGGGAGCTCGGCGTTCTCGTCACTGACAATGTCCGCGTAGTTGCCAGAATCGGCATCGTTGCCGATCGGCGCATCCAGCGAGGCCGGACGTATCGCGGCCGTCCGAAGCTGGGCGACACGCGAAGCGGTCAGGTCCAGTTCCTCGCCCAACTCCTCATCCGTGGGTTCCCTTCCCAGCACCTCCTGCATCTTCACCGTGAGGCGACGCATCTTGGAGATCTTGTCAACGAGATGGACCGGCAGTCGGATGGTCTTCCCTTGGTTTGCCAGGGCCCGTTTGATGGACTGCTTGATCCACCAGCTTCCATAGGTCGAGAGCTTGCCTCCCTTGGCCGGATCAAAGCGTTCCACCGCCTTCATCAGGCCGATGTTTCCCTCATTGATCAGGTCCAGCAGGGGCAGTCCCAGGCCGTCGTAATCGTGGGCGATCTTCACGACCAGGCGAAGGTTCGCCTTGATCATGTGCTCACGTGCCTCCTCATCCCCCGCCTTGATGCGGGCTGCGAGTTCGATCTCCTCCTGAACCGTCAGAAGGGGAACTTTGCCAATCTCCTTGAGATACAAGCGAATGGCTGTGGGGGCCTCTCTCCCCCGTTCGGTAGGTCCATCGTCCGCTATCCTGCGTTTTTTTCGCCTCGGTGCCTTGCGGTCCTCGTCATCCTCGGCCGCAAGTTCCTCGGCAGTCGGCTCCCTGTCCTCCGTCTCCGACTCATCCGCGTCCCGCAGGTTTACAGCGTCAGCTCCATCAGGTTCCAAGGGGGCTGCCTCCGGTTTTTGGGTCTCTTCCGCCATGAGTAACATATAAACCCATACTCAAAAACAACACCCGGGGCAAATGGTCGTGGAACTTTTTTTGTCCTCAACCACCTTTTATTGCGGAATTTACACCTCAAGCACCGATTCGATCCTCGTCAGGTTGCGTGCTCCCTTTGCCGTAACCACCACCACATCCTCAAGGCGAACCCCACCAATCCGGTGATAATAGAGCCCGGGTTCAATCGTGAGGACCTGACCTTCCCTCAGGCATCCGGTTCCCTTGGGACTGACCCGAGGAGCCTCGTGGATCTGCAATCCCACACCATGCCCCGTTCCATGATAGAATCCCTGCATCCGCCCACCCATGCGTCCCGTTTGGAATCCACGCGACAGGAAGAGGTCCCTCGCCACACCATCCACCGCCTTGCAGCGCACCCCGGGGGCCACGGCATCGATCGCCGCCTCCCTCGCATCGTGAACCGCCTGATAGAGCTCATGCACCCGGTCACTGGCCCGACCGCGCACCACCGTGCGCGTAATGTCGCCGAAGTAGCCGGTGGTCATGTCCCGGGGAAAGACATCGAGGATGATGGTCTGGTTGGCCTTCAAGGGGCCATGCCCCACCTCATGGGCCTCCACGGCATGATTGCCGCAGGCAACGATCGTATGACTGGCCTTGCCCCCGAGGTCATTGATGGTCCCGTCGATCTCCGAGCGCAAGCGTTCCGAGGTCAGCATGGTCTTACCCAGCATGAGTCGGCCTTTCGAATCCGGGCGCGTCTTCTTGAGCAACGCGATTCCGGCACGGATCCCCTCCTCGGTCATTCGAAGTGCCTTCGAGATCTTTCTGACCTCGGCCGGGGTCTTGAATTCCCTTTCAGGAAAGATGCTGCCGGATGACGGCTTTACCCGGATCCCCTCATCCACGAGTGCCGAGGCCAGGCCATGTGGAAACTCGAAAGGCACCTTTACCGAGGAAACCCTATACTCCTTCAACAACCACCAGGCCAACCCGGCCAGACCCTC